>NZ_JBHJQP010000234.1:0-10120 GCF_042262625.1 Streptomyces sp. NPDC056347
GGCGAGGACCCCTGTCCCCGCCCCGGGCCCGCACCCGGGTCACCCGGCTACTTCATCCGGGTGGCCCACTCCTGGACCTTCTTGATCCGCTGCTGGATCTGCCCGGCCGTGGCCTCCGCGCTCGGCGGACCGCCGCACACCCGCCGCAGCTCGGTGTGGATCACCCCGTGCGGCTTGCCGCTCTGGTGGGTGTACGCCGACACCATCGTGTTCAGCTGCTTGCGCAGGTCGAGCAGCTGCTTGTGCGTGACGACCGGGCGCGCGTCGGCCGGCTTCTCCAGCAGGTCGGCGTCCTGGGCAGGCTTCTGCCGGCTGTGCGCGATCTGCCGCGACTGGCGCTTCTGGAGCAGCAGCTGCACCTGGTCGGGCTCCAGCAGCCCCGGGATGCCCAGGTAGTCCTGCTCCTCCTCGCTGCCGGGGTGGGCCTGCATGCCGAACTCGGCGCCGTCGTACAGCACCCGGTCGAAGACCGCGTCGGACTCCAGGGCCTCGAAGGGCAGCTGGTCCTCGGTCTCCTCGTCCTGGAGCTTCTCGGCGTCGGCGAGGAGCTTGTCCTCCTCCGCGAACGGGTTCTCCTCGTCGCTGCCGCTCTTGGGCCGGTCGAGGACGTGGTCCCGCTCGACCTCCATCTCGTTGGCGAACTGGAGCAGCATCGGAATGGTCGGCACGAAGACCGAGGCGGTCTCGCCGCGCCTGCGGGAGCGCACGAAACGGCCGACGGCCTGCGCGAAGAACAACGGCGTGGAGATCGTGGTCGCGTACACGCCGACGGCCAGGCGCGGCACGTCGACACCCTCCGACACCATGCGGACCGCGACCATCCAGCGGGAGTCGCCCTGGCTGAACTGGTCGATCTTCTTCGAGGCGGCCTTCTCGTCGGAGAGGACCACGGTGGCCTTCTCGCCGGTGACCCGCTTGAGGATCTTGGCGTACTCGCGGGCGGAGTCCTGGTCGGTGGCGATGACCAGGGCGCCCGCGTCCGGGATGCCCTTGCGGACCTCGGTCAGCCGCTTGTCGGCGGCGGCCAGCACGTTGGGGATCCACTCGCCGGTGGGCGCCAGCGCCGTGCGCCAGGCCTGCCCGATGGCGTCCTTGGTCATCGGCTCGCCGAGCCGGGCGGCGATCTCGTCACCGGCCTTGGTGCGCCAGCGCATGTTGCCGCTGTAGCTGAGGAAGATCACGGGCCGGACGACGCCGTCGGCGAGCGCGTTGCCGTAGCCGTAGGTGTAGTCGGCCGAGGAGCGCCGGATGCCGTCGTTGCCCTCCTCGTACGCGACGAAGGGGATCGGGTTGGTGTCGGAGCGGAACGGCGTGCCGGTGAGCGCGAGCCGCCGGGTGGCCGGGTCGAACGCCTCCGAACAGGCCTCGCCCCAGGACTTCGAGTCACCGGCGTGGTGGATCTCGTCGAGGATCACCAGGGTCTTGCGCTGCTCGCAGCGGTTGCGGTGCAGCATCGGGCGGACGCCGACCCCCGCGTAGGTGACGGCGACGCCGTCGTACTCCCTGCTCAGCGGGCCCGCGCTGTATTCGGGGTCGAGCTTGATGCCTATCCGGGCCGCCGCTTCGGCCCACTGCTTCTTCAGGTGCTCGGTCGGCGCGACGACGGTGACCTGCTGCACGACGTGGTGGTGCAGCAGCCATGACGCGAGGGTCAGCGCGAAGGTGGTCTTCCCCGCGCCGGGGGTGGCGACCGCGAGGAAGTCGCGCGGCTGCTCCTGGATGTACTTCTCCATGGCACCCTGCTGCCAGGCTCGCAGCTTGCCGGCCGTGCCCCAGGGGGCGCGGCCGGGAAAGGCGGGTGAGAGGTGGTGGGAGGCGGTAGTAGTCACGGTCTCCGGTTCGGGGCACTCGGGTACGTGGGGTGGCTGCCGGTGCGTACGGATCGGACGCGCACGCGATACGACAACCGGGCCACCCTACCGGTGAGGGGTGCCGCGTGAATCGCCTCGAACCGCACCGCCCCGCACGGAACCCCGCACGAACAGGCCGGGGTCCCGCACGGGTGCGACTGAGCTCACATGCCCACGTGCGGAGAACGCAGGCGCTGGGCGATGAGCCCGACGTCGTCGAGGTTCCCCGTCGCCACCTCGATGACGAGCTCGTACGCCTCGTCCTGATCGACGTCGACCATGTCCGAACCGCTGAACTGGACCGTCAAGTACTTCGCTACTCCCCGAGCCTCCGAAGCAGGTCGGCGTGACGCACCGCGTACTTGGCCCCGAGCCTGCGGGCCTCGTGCCGGTCCGCCTCCTGTTCGAGGTACCGGTCAGTCGCCTGGAGCACGATGGCGTGCATGCTCCGCCCTTCTTCTGCCGCGCGGAGCTTGAGCGCCTCCTGCTGGTCGTCACGCGGACGCACGCGAGTGGGGCCGGTCTGGTATCGGCTAACGCGTCCGCACCCGTCCCGCCACCCACGCCCCGGCCAGGGCCACCACCGCCATCGGGAGGAAGACCGCGGCGAAGGCCGCCGGGTGCGACCCGGTGGTGCCGGACGCCGCCACGTCGTGCACGGCGCCCATCGTGCCGCCGCCCAGGGCGGCGAAGGCGGCCCCGCCCGCCGCGAGGAGCAGGACGTTCGAGAGCCCGTCGGAGATCTGGAGGGCCGCCGAGTTGGCCCCCGCCTCCTCCGGCGCCGACAGCTTCAGCAGCAGCACGCTCGTCGAGGCGGTCACCAGGCCCATGCCCAGGCAGCCGAAGGCCCAGGCCACCGCCACGGTCCAGACCGGCACCGCCTCGATCAACACGGACGGCGCGGCCGCGATCGCCGCGGCGACCAGCACCATGCCGCCCACCATCAGGCGCCCCCGGTACGGCTCCAGGCGCGGCCGGGACTGGATGTACGAGCCGAGCGCCCAGGTCCCGCCGCCGGCGGCGAGCGAGAAGCCGGCCATCGTCGGGCTGAGCCCGCGCTGGGTCACCAGCATCAGCGGTACGAACGACTCGGCGGCGATGAACGAACCGGCCGCCACCCCGCGCAGCAGCACCACCGCGGGCAGTCCGCGCGCCGCGCGCACGGTGCCCCGGGGCAGCAGCCCGCGGACCGCCGGGACGAGCAGGGCGAAGCCGGCGGCCGCCGGGAGCAGGGCGAGCCAGTCCAGCTCCTGCCCGGCGTACTGGAGCAGCGCCGCGCCCAGCGAGATCCCGAGGGCGAGCCGGATGCGGCGCCGGTCGTACGGTTCGGCGGGGGCCGCGGGGTCGGCCGGTCCGGAGGCCCGGCGCCGGATCTGGGGCAGGGCGAGCGCCAGCGGGAAGACCACGAGGACGGGGATGCCGACGAAGACCCAGCGCCAGCCCAGGTGCTCGGTGACGGTCCCGGCGGCGAGCGGACCGACCACCGAGGGGACCACCCAGCTCGCGGCGAACGCGGCCAGGATCGAGGGCTGGAGGCGCTCCGGGTAGGCCCGCCCGATCACCACGTACAGGGCCACGATCACCAGCCCGCCGCCCAGCCCCTGGACGGCCCGGCCCGCGACGAAGACCCACATGCTCCCGGCGGTCCCGCAGAGCATCAGGCCCAGTACGAAGGCGCTCATGCCGGTGGCGAGCGGTCCGAGCGGGCCGCGCCGGTCCGCCCACTGGCCGGAGAGCACCATGGCGAAGAGGCTGGTCGTGAAGTACGCGGAGAACGCGAACGCGTACAGCGCGATGCCGTGCAGTTCGCGCGCGGCGACCGGCATCGCGGTGCCCACGGCGGTCGCCTCGAAGGCGATCAGGAGGACGACCGAGACGATGCCGATGCTGAGCGCCCGGTAGTCGCGGCCGAGCACCCCGCCGGCCGGGGCAGTGGCCGGGGGCTGCGCGGCGAGCGGCGGGGTGTCGGTGTCGTCACGCGGTTCCAGGGCACTCATGGGCCCAAGCGTAAGGGGCGGAATGCGGCCCGGACCCTGTCGTGAGGCGGTCCTGTGCTCGTCCCTTGGGCGTAGGACCGTCCTGCCGGTCGCGGACGCCGATCGTGAACGCCGCATTGCGGTCGTATGGCGTCCGGGCCCGGCCCCTTGAGCGGGGCGCGGGCGCGGGCCTACCGTCGAAGCACGCCGAGGGGGACCCGGCCGTGTGCCCGAGTGGTTCAGGGGCTCGACTGCAACTCGAGTTACACCGGTTCGAATCCGGTCACGGCCTCCCCGCGTCCCTCCCGGACCCGGCCCAGGACCCGCGTACGGCCCCGGATCCGCGCGCCGGCCCGACCCTCGTGTCTACCGGATGCGGGCCTCGTCCAGCCCCGCGAGCACCGCGTCGACCGACTCCGCGACGGTCTGCCCCGAGGTGTCGAGCCAGAGCCCGATCCGCGGCGTCTCCTCGCGCGCCACCCCGATCAGCGACTCCACCGTCCACCCCGCCCCGTACCCGTTCTTGGGCCGTGCGGCCTCGCGCTCGGCGACGGCCGCCGGCTCCGGGTCGAGCACGACGACGTACAGCGGGCGGGTACGGACGAGATCGACGTAGCGGGTCAGCTCCCCGCCCAGCACCACGTCCTGCACGACGGCGGTCCAGCCCGCCTCCGCGTACGTGTCGGCCGTCATCGCGGAGAGCCGGTAGCGCAGCCGGAGCTGGTCGGCGGCCTCCTGCGGCGCGCCCGGCACCGTCTCGGCCCGCCCGGACACCACCATCCGGCGGAAGACGTCGCCGCGCACATGGACGGACCGGGGCAGCCGCTCGGCGAGGGCCTGGGCCAGGGTGGACTTCCCGGCGGCCATCACCCCGGTGATCAGGACGACGGCGGGGCCGGGGCCGCCGGTGGCCCCGGCCGTACGCGGTGCGCTCATGCGCCCGACACCACGGCCGCCTGGGGGCGGATCGGGAGGCGGTTGACCGGGCGGCCGGTGGCCGCGCGGACGGCGGCAGCCACCGCCGCCGGGGAGGTCACCACGGGGACCGCCGAGGCGGGCTTGGCGCCGAAGGGGGCCACCACGTCCCGCTCCTCGACGAGCTCGACGATCCGGATGTCCGGGGCGTCCAGCGCGGTCGGCAGGGCGTACCCCGTGAGGTCGGGGTGGCGGACCAGACCGCGGGCGGTGCGGAGGTTCTCGGTGAGCGCGGCGCCGATGCCCTGGGTGACCCCGGCCTCGATCCGGGTCGCCAGCTGCGCCGGGTTGAGGATCCGGCCGACGTCCTGGGCGAGGGCCATCTCGACGACCCGTACGGAGCCGATCTCGATGTCGACGTCCACCACCGCGCGGACCGCGCAGAAGGCGAGGCCGACGAAGGCGTCGCCCTGGCCGGACGCGTCGAGCGGCTCGGTCGGGTGGGGGCGGCACTGGGCGGTGGCCCACAGCTCCTTGCCGTCCATCGCCTCGGTGACCGTGGTGGACAGCACCCCGTCGTAGGAGGTGATCTTGCCGTCGGCGATCTGGAGGAGTTCGGTGGACATGCCGAACTTGTGGGCCAGCGGCTGGAGGAGCTGGGTGCGGACCATCTTCGCGGCGCGCTCCACCGCCCCCGCCGACACCCAGGTGTGGCGGCCGTGCGTCGCCGGTCCGGCCGGGGGCTGGTCGGTGTCGACGGAGGCCACGTGGACCTCCTCGATGCCCAGGGTCTCCTGGACGACCTGGCGGGCCAGGGTCGTGAAGCCCTGTCCGGTCTCGACCGCGGCGCAGATGACCGTGGCGATGCCGTCGTGGACCCGGACCGTGGCCGTGGAGACCTCGTCGGCGCCCTCCGCGCCGAGCATGTGGACCATGCCCAGCGCGTAGCCGACGCCCCGGCGCACCGCACCGGGTTCGCCCGCGCCCTCCAGGCCGCCGGGCAGCAGCCAGTCGTCCTCCGAGCTGTCCTTGGGCAGCACGGGGAGCGGGAAGTCCCGTACGGCGGTGAGGAGTTCGGCCACGGGGGCGGGGCAGGTGACGGTCTGGCCGGTGGGCAGGATGTCGCCGGTGGCCAGGACGTTGCGCAGCCGCAGTTCGGCCGGGTCGATGCCGAGCTTGGCGGCCAGCTTGTCCATCTGGCCCTCGTACGCCGCGCAGACCTGCATGGCGCCCTCGCCGCGCACATGGCCCGACGGCGGGTTGTTCGTACGGACCGCCCAGCCCTCGATGAAGGCGTGCGGGACGACGTAGGGGCCGCAGGCGAACGCGACGGCGGCGGCCAGCGACTCCGAGGACGACTCGGCGTACGGGCCCGCGTCGAGCAGGATCTGCGCCTCGACCTTGACCAGCCGTCCCTCGGCGTCCGCGTGGTGGCGGTAGCGCAGCAGGGTCGGGTGGCGGTGGGAGTGGCCGAGGAAGGACTCCTCGCGGGTGGCGGCCAGCTTGACCGGGCAACCGGTGCGCAGGGCGAGCAGGCCGAGCGGGAGCTGGAAGCCCGGCTCCTCCCGGTCGCCGGTGGCGCCGGGGACGCCGGTGACGACGATCTTGACGCGCTCGGGTTCGAGGCCGAAGCAGGCGGCGGCGAGGTCGCGGTCGGCGTGCGGGTCGGTGGAGGCGGTGTAGATCTCCACCCCGCCGTCCGGGCGGGGCACGGCGAGCCCGGCCTCGGCGCCGATCGGGGCCGGGTCCTGGCGGCCGATGCGGTACAGGCCCTCGACGACGACCTCGCCGGTGACCTCGGGGTCGCCGTACTGGAGCGGGATGTGGCGGATCAGGTTGCCGTCGGGGTGCAGGGGTTCGGCGGCGAAGGACTGCTCCGGGTCGGTGACCGGTTCGAGGACCTCGTAGTCGACGGCGATGGCCGCGGCGGCGAGCCGGGCCGTGTCGGGGTGGTCGGCGGCGACCGCGGCGATCGGCTCGCCGTGGTGGCGGACCAGGTCGGCGGCGAAGACCGGGCGGTCGACGACGCGGCGCCCGTACAGGTGTTCGCCGGGGATGTCCGCGTGCGTGATCACGGCCCGTACGCCGGGCATCGCGACGGCGGCCGAGGTGTCGACGGACCGGATGCGGGCGTGCGGGTGCGGGGAGCGCAGCACGGCCGCCCAGAGCAGGCCCTCGGCCCACAGGTCGGCGGCGTACGGGAAGGTGCCCTCGGTCTTCGCGCGGGCGTCGGCGGGCGGCAGGGAGGCGCCGAGGCCGAGGGCGGGCGCGGGCGGTTCGGCGGGGCCGTCGAACGCCGGGGTGGTGATCCGTGTGCTGGTGGCGTTGGCAGCGGTGGCTGCGTCGTTGCTCACGCCATGCCTCCGTCCTGGGCGTACGGCTCGCTACCGGCCCCGGGGGCCGCCTGGTGCGGGATACCGGCCTCGTCGGGCTCCGGGGACGTGGAGTCCGACGAGGCGGGGGCGTGGGGCGCCTCGCGGCCCGCGATGACCTCGTTGACGGCGTCGAGGACGCCGCGGTAGCCGGAACAGCGGCAGAGGTTTCCGCAGAGCGCCCGGCGCGTCTCCAGTTCGCTGGGGGCGTGGTTGCCCTCCAGCAGATCATGGATGGTCATGGCCATGCCCGGGATGCAGAAGCCGCACTGGACGGCGCCGCACTTGGCCAGGGCCCGCTGGACGTCGGACGGCTCGCCGTCCACGGCGAGGCCCTCGACGGTACGGACCTCGCTGCCGGCCGTGGTCGCGGCCGGCACGAGGCAGGAGGCGACGAGCCTGCCGTCCACCTGGACGTTGCAGGCACCGCACTCGCCCTGCGAGCAGCCGTCCTTGGCCCCGGCGAGGCCGAGGCGCTCGCGGAGCACGTAGAGCAGCGACTCGCCGATCCAGGCATCGCTGACCGGGCGGTCGGCGCCGTTCACGTGCAGGACGTAGGAGACGGCGGGGTGCTCGTCGGGAAGGCCGAGAGGCGGCTCGGGCTCGACGGCCTCCGGGGCCTCGGGGGCTTCCGGGACCTCGGTGGCTTCCGGAATCTCGGTGGCCTGCGGGACCTCGGGGGCCTGCGGGACCTCGGCGGCCTGCGGGGCCGGGGCCGCTTCCGGGGGTTCGGGCGCTTCCGGGACCGTGCCGGGGCCGGCCTCCGGCTCGGGGGCGGATGCCGGCTCGGGCTCCGGGTCCGCTTCCGGGGCCTGCTCGGCGGGGGTCTCGTCCACAGCCGGTACGGGCTCCGCCTCGGGCACCGCCACGGGCGCCGCCTCCGCGGCCGTCTCCGTGACGGGGGCCGGCTGGAGCCGGGGTCCCGGTTCCGGCACCGGCTCGGGCTCCGGCGCCTGGGCGGGTTCGGGTTCGGGTTCCGCTTCCGCCACGGGCCGCGGCCGCACCTGCGGTTCCGGCTCCGGTTCCGCCACGGGCTGCGGCTCCGGCTCCGCCTCCACGACCGGCTGCTGCGTCGCCCACGGGGCGGGCGCGCCGCCCGGCAGGGTGGCCGACGGGCTCTGGTTCCCGTACCACTGCGCGGCCAGCGCCGAGGCGGCGAACTCGCCCGACTCCTCCGGGAGTTCACCGTCGGCGACCGGAATCGTCCACTGCCCGGTGTGACCGCCCTGCCCCGGGTTCTCGGCCTGAGGAACCTGAGGAGCCTGAGGGACTTGCGGGGCCTGCGGAGCCTGGGCGGCCTGCCCGGCGGGGAGGCCGTACTCCGTCGACTCGTTGAAGTTCCACTGCCCCGTGGCCTGCTGCGCCTCCCCGTACCGGTCCGGCGGGAGCTGGGTGAACGGGTCGTGCGGGGCCTGCTGTTCGTGCGGGGCGTGCGGGGCGACGGCCTGCGGGTACTCGTAGTTGTAGTCGTACGGCCCCCGCTGCTGGTTCGGGTCCGGCCAGTGCACCGCGCCGGGGGCCTGCGGCTGCGCCGCACCCGCCCCCTGCTGGTGCTCCGGCGGACTCTGCGGCTGCGCCGCCCAGTTGCCCGTGGCCGACGGGTCGTGCCCGGCGGCGGGCGTCAGCGGCACGATCATCGGCGGTACGTAGCCGTGGCCGGGCGCGGCCAGCGGGATGTTCGCCAGGTCCTCCGGCGACAGCTGGACGAAGGCGGTCGCGCCGTCGTCGTACTCGCCGCCCTGCGGCGTCGGCTGCCAGCTGCCGTGGCGCAGGTGGTCGTCCTGGCGCCCGTGGTCTTCGTTGCGGTCCTCGGTGGTCACGACAGTGCCCTCCCCAGCGCGCGTCGGGCCAGCGCGGCGACGGTCCGCCGCAGGTGCAGTACGGCGGGGGGCAGCGGTGGCGCCTCTCCCCCGTCGGCGGGCGGTTCGTGGTCCGGGATGCAGGCCGCGGCGACGTACTCGCCGAAGGCGGCCAGCGCGTCGGGGGCCAGTCCCCGCTCGCCGTCCCAGTCGATCAGCGAGGCGATCCAGTGCTCGGCCTCCAGCGGCCGCAGCGGCATCGGCGCGATGGCGCCGACCGCGCAGCGCACCCCGCGCCGGGCCGGGTCGAGGACGATCGCGACGGAGGCGGTGGCCCGGCCGGGGCCGGTGCGTCCGGTGGCCTTCAGGAAGACCTGGGGGGCGTGCAGCAGCGGCACCCGGACGAAGCCGATGAGCTCGGCCGGTCCGAGCATCTCGCGGCCGGCCAGCAGGTGCGAGACCGGGATCTCGCGGCTGGCCCCGTCCGGCCCCACGATGACCAACTCGGCCTCCAGCGCGGCGAGCACGGGCAGCGCGTCACCGGTCGGGGCCGCGGTGGCGATGTTGCCACCGAGGGTCCCGGCGTTACGGATCTGGGGCGGACCGGCGGCGCGGGCCGCGGCGGCCAGGGCGGGAATGAGGGCCGCGAAGTCGGGCCGCCCCATGCGCGCGTGGGTGAGTCCGGCGCCGAGCAGGGCGTGACCGTCCTGGTAGTGCCAGCCGCGCAGCTCGCTGATCCGGCCGAGGCCGACCAGGCCCGAGGGGCGCAGCAGCCCCTTGTTGACGGCCGCCATCAGGTCCGTTCCGCCTGCCACGGGAACGGCGGCGGGCATGGCGTCGAGCGCCGCCACGGCCTCGTCGAGCGAGGCCGGCAGCGTCACCGACTGCGGCGCCTGCGGTGCGTGCGTGGTCAACCCAGCTGCCCCTTCCCGGTGTCCCGGCTGTCCGGCTGTTTGGCCGTACCGTACGTGCTCGAAGCCTGGACGTGGCAACTCTGGCACATCTTCGGATCGGACCGACGCGAGGGTCCGCGAAGGACGCATCTCTCCTCGATCGAGGGAATGTTCCTGTTTCGGACTGATTCGGTGCGGAGTGCGAATTGCCGCTGTTCGTCGCCGCTTGTCGCGGTTGCGGCGGGGCGGTGTCCCCGTGCGCCACGCCCGTGCGGCAGGGCGAGTTCCGGACAAAAAACCGCCGGCCGGCACACC
>NZ_JBHJQP010000235.1:0-3069 GCF_042262625.1 Streptomyces sp. NPDC056347
CCCCCGCACCGGTTGCCGCGGACCTGGGTCGGGTCCACGGCGGCCGGTCGAGGGCCGTCCCCCTCGGCCGACGGTACGGGGTCACCGCGGGAGGGTCAGGCTCCGGCGGCGATCTGTGCCAGGCGGCGGGCCTCGTCGCGGGTCGCGCGGGCGATGGCGTCCTCGTCGGCGGTGACGAGGTGGTTGTCCTCGACGACCGGCCTGCCGTCGACGAGGGAGAGGGTGACGGGGGCCGCGGCGCCGAGGACGAGCGCGGTCACCGGGTCGGCGATGGAGGCGTGGGCGAGGGTGTCGAGCTTCCAGAGGACCAGGTCGGCGAGCTTGCCCGGCTCCAGGGAACCGATCTCGTCGGCACGGCCGAGGACCCGGGCGCCGCCGTGGGTGCCCAGGCGCAGGGCCTGACGGGCGTTCAGGGCCTTCTCGCGGTGGGCGCCGAGGCGGTTGATGAGGAGGGCGTTGCGCAGTTCGGTGTGGAGTTCGCCGGACTCGTTGGAGGCGGTGCCGTCGACGCCGAGGCCGACCGGGACCCCGGCGGCGAGCATGTCGGGCACCCGGGCGATGCCCGCGGCGAGCCGGGCGTTGGAGGAGGGGCAGTGGGCGACGCCGGTGCCGGTGCGGGCGAAGGCGGCGATGTCGGAGTCGTTCATGTGGACGCAGTGCGCCATCCACACATCGTCGCCGAGCCAGCCGGTGGATTCGAAGTAGTCGGTCGGGCCCATCCCGAAGAGCTCGTGGCAGAACTTCTCCTCCTCCACGGTCTCCGAGCCGTGGGTGTGCATGCGCACGCCCTTGCGGCGGGCCAGCTCGGCGCCCTGCCGCAGCAGTTCGGTGGAGATCGAGAACGGGGAGCAGGGTGCGGCGGCGACCTGGGTCATCGAGCCGAAGGACGCGTCGTGGTGCGCGTCGATGGCCGCCTCGGTGCCGGCCAGCGCACCGTCGAGGGACTCCACCGCGAAGTCCGGCGGCAGCCCGCCGTCCTTGACGCCGCGGTCCATGGAGCCGCGGGCGAGGGTGAAGCGTACGCCCATGTCGCGGGCGGCCCCGATGATGGCACCGGACAGGTCGCCCGCGCCGCGCGGGAAGACGTAGTGGTGGTCCATGGCGGTGGTGACCCCGCCGCGGGCCATCATCGCGAGCGATCCCTGGGCGGCGGCCCGGACCATCGGTTCGTCGATGCGCGCCCAGGTCGGGTAGAGGGCGACCAGCCAGTCGAAGAGGTTGTGGTCGGTGGCCAGGCCCCGGGTGATCCACTGGTAGAAGTGGTGGTGGGTGTTGACCAGGCCGGGGGTGGCCAGGTGCCCGGTGCCGTCGACACGGCGTACGACGTTCTCCAGGTTCCTGGGGGCCCGGCCGGCGCCGACGGACTCGATGATGTTGCCCGCGACGACGATGTGGCCGTCGGCGTACTCGGTGTCGTGGGCGTCGACCGTGGCGATGGCCACGTTCTCGATGACGATGCGGGATACGGGGTCTGCCGAAGGTGCCATGGGGCTTCCTTCCGGTGTGGGTGGCGGTACGGGCACGGCAGGACCCTAGGAGGATTTGAGTGCCGCGGCGGAGGTCGCGCCACGGGTGCCGAGATGGTGGAAGAAGAGGTTCAGCGCCACGGCGGCCAGGGCGCCCGCGCTGATGCCGGAGCCGAGCACGGTCTGCGCCCACGCCGGGAAGCCCGCGTAGAAGGCGGGGGCGGCGAGCGGGATGATGCCCGCGCCGAGCGAGACGGCGACCAGGATGATGTTGGAGCTGTCGTCGAGCCCGGCCTCGGAGAGCGTACGGATGCCGCTGACCGCGATGGAGCCGAACAGGACGATGCCCGCGCCGCCGAGGACCGGCATCGGCACCGTGGAGACGACCGCGCCGAGCACCGGGAAGAGGCCGAGGACCAGGAGCGCGCCTCCGGCCGCGGCGACGACGTAGCGGCTGCGGACGCGGGTCAGCGAGACGACGCCGACGTTCTGGGCGAACGCCGAGGTGGGGAATCCGCCGAAGACGGGGCCGAGGAGGGTGGCCAGGCCGTCGGTGCGCAGGCCGCGGGTGATGGTCCGGCCGTCGGTCTCGCGCTCGCAGATCTCGCCGATGGCGAGCATTCCGGCGCTGGACTCGGTCATCAGGACGAGCATCACCAGACAGAGCGAGATGATCGCGGCGGGCTGGAACTGGGGGGCGCCGAAGGCGAAGGGGGCTGGCAGCGCGGCGACCGGGGCCGAGCCGAGCGCGCCGAAGTCCGCCATGCCGAAGGGGATCGCCGCCAGGGTGCCGATCAGCAGTCCGAGCAGCAGGGCGACCTGTTTGACGAAGCCGCGGCCGAAGCGCTGGATCAGCAGGATGACGACCAGGGTGAAGGCGGCGAGCGCCAGGTTGTGCATGGCGCCGAAGTCGGCGGCGCTCTTGTCGCCGCCCTGGGCCCAGGCGACCGGGACCGGCATCAGGGTCACCCCGATGAGGGTGATGACGACGCCCGTGACCAGCGGCGGGAAGAAGCGCAGCAGCCGGCCGAAGAAGGGGCCGATGGCCAGGCAGAAGAGTCCGGCGACCATGACCGCCCCGTAGATGGCGGGGAGCTGGTCGCCCGAGGCGTTGGTCTCGGCGATCGCGAGCATCGGTGCGATGCCGGCCGAGGAGGCGGCGTTGACGAAGGGCAGCCGGTTGCCGGCGAGGCCCTTGACGCCGAGGGTCTGCAGGAGGGTGGCCGCACCGGCGATCAGCAGGCTCGCGGCGATGAGCCGGGTCTGCCCCGCGGTGTCGAGGCGGACGGCCTGGCCGATGATGAGCGGGGGCGTGACCACTCCCGCGTACATGGCGGCGATGTGCTGGAGCGCGGCGGGGACGAGCCGCGAGGGGTGGAGCTTCTGGTCGACCGGGTGGACCTCGGGTCCGTCCGGTGCGGTGGAACACGGGCCTTCTGTCGGCCCCTTCGGCGTTGCAGGCGTTGCCATGGCTGTTCCCTCCGGTGGCGGGCCCCCCCCCCCAGCGGGGGGGGGGGGGGGGCGCCCCCCCCCACGGGTTTGTGGTGTAGACCCGGATTTGGGGGGGCCCGGCCGCACCCCCCAGGGTTTCCGCGCACAGCAC
>NZ_JBHJQP010000235.1:3079-10046 GCF_042262625.1 Streptomyces sp. NPDC056347
CGGCCCTTTGGGGGTCCCCTGCTTAGCCATGGCGGTCCCCTCGGGGGCCGCACCCCCCCCGAGGGGGGGGGGGGGGGGCCCGCGCCCCGCGTCAGAGGTTGGTCATGTCGACCGGGATGTGCGGCTCGCAGCCGTCACGCAGGATGGTGGCCTCGATCAGGCCGTAGGGGCGGTCGGCGGCGTAGTACACGGCGCCGTCCTTGGCTTCGTTCTCCAGGCCGAAGGCGGAGAGGTCCTGCCGGAAGTGGTGCTTGTTGGGGGCGGAGAAGCGGATCTCGTCGATCTCGCTGCGGTTCTCGATGACCCGCGAACCCATCTGGTACAGCGTCTGCTGGAGCGAGAGCGAGTACGTCTCCACGAAGGCGTGCAGGATGTGCTTCTTCGCCTGCTCGTAGGACTTCTCCCAGTGCGGCATGCGCTGCTCGTCACTGGTCCAGTTGTGCCGCCACCAGGTCGACAGGGAGGTGGCGAGGATGCGGTCGTAGTCCTCCTGGAGCGTGGTGTACTTGTCCTTGATGTAGCCCCAGAACTCCGAGTGGGTGGAGTTCATCACCGTCAGGTCCTTCAGCCCGGACAGCACCTCGAACTTCTCGCCGTCGTAGGTGATCTGCGCGAGCCGGGTCTCCTGGCCCTTGCGGACGAAGGAGTGCTTGACGTCGTCGGCGCCGATGAACCTGGAGTTGCCGTCGGAGCCCGCGATGCGCTCCCAGGCGTACTCCTCGATGCGGATGCGCGCGCGGTGGATCGACGGCTGGCTGTCCACGAAGTGCCGGGCGAGATGGATGCCGTACTGCTCGGCCGACTCGATGCCGTACTCCTTGGCGAACGCGAAGCAGGTGTTCTTCGTGGTGTCCGTGGGGAGGCAGTGGGCGTTCGAGCCGTTGTAGTGGACGTCGCTCAGATCACCGGAGAGGGCGACGGAGACGTTCAGGTCCTTGATGTGGTGGGTGTCGCCGTCCCGGGTGATCTTGACGACGCGGTTCTCTGCTTTGCCGTACTGGTTCTGGCCGAGAATCGTGGGCATGTCTGCTAGCTCCCTCGGTATACGGAGTAGCCGAACGGGTTGAGCAGCAGCGGTACGTGGTAGTGCTCGCCCGGAGTGACGGCGAAGGTGATGGTCACCTCCGGGAAGAACGCACCGCTGTCCCTTACGCGGGGGGCGTCCTGCTGCGCCTCGGCTTGGTTCTCGCTGGCGAAGTACGTCTCGGTGTCGAAGTCGAGGCGTACGTGGGTGGTGCCCTCCGGCAGTGCCGGCAGGTCCTTGCAGCGCCCGTCCGCGTCGGTGGCCGATCCGCCGAGCGCGGCCCAGGGCGCGTCGCCGCCGCCGCGGGCGGCGAGTGCGACGGCGACGGACGCGGCGGGGCGGCCGATGCTGGTGTCCAGGATGTGCGTGGACACCGAGGCGGTGGTGTCGGTGCTCAAGACCGTCACTCTCCTTCGGTTGCGAGTCGGGTCAGCCGGATACGGTTGATCTTGCCCAGCTCGGTGCGCACGATTCCGCGCTCCTGCTCGGGCGAGTTCCCGATCCGGGCCTTCACCGCGTCGCACATCTGCTCGCCGGTGGCCCCGGTGGCGCAGATCAGGAAGACATGTCCGAACCGCTCCTGGTAGGCCAGGTTGAGTTCGAGCATCTCGGCCTTGAGTTCCTCGGTGGCGTCGGCCATGCCCCGCTGTTCGCGGGAGGAGGTCGGGTCCTGGGGCTTCGGGCGGCCGATCGGCGGGTGGGCGGCCATCGCCTCGGCCAGATCCCGCGCGTCCAGCGCCGCCGTGGCGGCGTCGGAGGCGAGCAGGAGGGCCTCGGCGGAGGTGTACGGCCGTCGGGAGAGGATCGCTCTTCCCCAGGCCGTACTGGCACACACCTCGTGCAGCGCGGTGGTGGCCTCGTCGTCCGCCAGGGTGTTGAACCGGGCCAGGCCCGGCGTGGAGCTCGAAGTCACGGGAGCCTCCGTGGCTGTTGTGCGCTGTGCGTTGTCGCTTCGCGTCGGTCGGGCTGCGGATAGCTAACGCCCTCCGGAACACAACGTCAACACTTTGTTGAAATTCCGCGAACGAAGAGGGCCGCCGCCCGGTTCTCCGGACGACGGCCCACCCCTTGATGCCTCAACTACTCGGCTTTGGCGCCATTTTCCCTGTTCAGGTAGTTGTACACGGTGAAGCGGCTGACACCCAGCGCGGTCGCCACCGTCTCCACCCCGTGCCGCACGGAGAAGGCGCCACGTGCCTCCAGGGCGCGCACCACCGACTGCTTGGTCCGCCGGTCGAGCTCGGCGAGCGGCATGCCGTGCCGCCGCTCCATGGCGGTCAGGATGTGGTCGAGTGACTCCGAGAGCTGGGGCAGCCGTACGGCTATGACGTCCTCGCCCTCCCAGGCCAGCACGACGTCGTCGGCCTCCGCCTGGTCGGGGCCCAGCAGCTCGGCCCCCATGGCGTCGACGAGCGGCTTGACCGCGGCGACGAGCGGGTGGTCGGCCGGTTCGGTCACCGGGAGCCCTCCCCGATCACGTTGACCTGGAGGGAGACCCTGGTGGCGCCCGAGGCCAGGGCCCGGCGCAGCAGCGAGTCCACCGCGGTCAGCACCTCGTCGGCACGGCCCTCCGCCGTGTTGCCGAAGGGGCCGACGTCCACCGCGTCCAGGTCGGCCGACTGGATGACCTCGCGGGCCACGACCGCGTGGGCGGGCGCCTCGTCGAGATCGAAGGGTTCGGTGGTGAACTCCACTCTCAAGCGCACTGTCTCTCCTCATGCGTCGGCCGCGCGACCGCGGCCCGGCTCCGCGGGTCAGACCCTAACGGACCTCGAGGTACGGCAGTACGCGAACGGCGCCCGGGGCGACCGCCGGCGCCGGACCGGGACACCGGAGCCGACACCGGCACCGGAGGAGACCACCGGCGCCGTCCTCCCGCCGGACCACACGCACCCAGGGACTCACGGGGCCGCGCCCGGCTCCACGTACACGGCTTCGCCGTCATCCTCACCCCCCGCCTCTCCGCGGAATCACCGAAGGCCCTTTGACCTCCCGGCCGCACGACGGAGCGGCCGCCCTTTTCGTGCACTCGCGCCACCGGGACCGTGGCACCGCCCGGCGGACGGCGGGACGGGCCCTCCGGCGAAGTCCCGGATCCGAATTCCGAACTCCCCCTTGACAGCTTCCGGACCTCCGGGCACTCTTCCGTTACGTAGAAACTAACTTCCGCAATACGGAAGGAGCGCCGAACCCTCATGGGCTACCCGGACCAGCGCTTCGATGTGAACCTGTCGATCCTCTTCACGGAACTCCCGCTCCTGGAGCGCCCCGCGGCCGCCGCCGCGGCCGGCTTCACGGCGGTCGAGCTGTGGTGGCCCTGGATCGAGACCCCCACCCCGCCGCAGGCCGAGCTCGACGCCCTCAAGAAGGCGCTCGACGACGCGGGCACCCGGCTGGTGGGGCTGAACTTCTACGCCGGGCAGCTGCCCGGCCCGGACCGGGGCGCACTCTCCGTGCCGGGCTCCGAGTCGGACCGCTTCCGCGCCAACATCGAGGTGGCGGCCGGCTTCGCCGCCTCGGTCGGCTGCAAGGCCCTCAACGCGCTGTACGGCAACCGGGTCGACGGCGTGGACCCGGCGGAGCAGGACGAACTGGCCCTGGAGAACCTGGTGCTCGCCGCCCGCGCGGCCGACCGGATCGGCGCGGTGCTCCTGATCGAGACCCTCAACGCCCCGGAGTCCCCGCGCTACCCGCTGGTCAGCGCCCCGGCCGGGATCGCGGTCGTCGACCGGGTCAACGCGGCCACCGGCCTCGGGAACGCGAAGTTCCTGCTGGACCTGTACCACCTGTCGATGAACGGCGAGGACCTGAGCGAGGTGGTCGCGGCCTACGCCGGGAAGACCGGCCACGTCCAGATCGCCGACAACCCGGGGCGCGGCGCGCCCGGCACCGGCACGCTCCCGCTGGAGCAGCTCCTCGACGAGCTGACGAAGGCCGGTTACGACGGCTGGGTCGGCCTGGAGTACAAGCCGGGCGACCGGCCGAGCGCCGAGGCCTTCGAGTGGCTCCCGGCCGCCGCGCGGGCCGCCCGCTGAGGCGGCACACCCCCTCGTACACACGCTTATCGGAAGGCACCCTCATGAGCAACACCCTCCCCAAGGTCGCGTGGATCGGGCTCGGGATCATGGGCTCCCCCATGTCGGAGAACCTGATCAAGGCCGGGTACGACGTCACCGGGTACACCCTGGAGCAGGCGAAGATCGACCGGCTGGCCGCGGCCGGCGGCACCGGCGCGGCCTCCATCGCCGAGGCGGTCCGGGACGCGGACGTCGTCATCACGATGGTGCCCGCCTCCCCGCAGGTCGAGGCGATCGCCTACGGCCCCGACGGCATCCTGGAGAACGTCCGCCCCGGCACGCTGCTGATCGACATGTCCTCGATCACCCCGCAGACCTCCGTGGACCTCGCGAAGAACGCGAAGGACAAGGGCGTACGGGTGCTCGACGCCCCGGTCTCCGGCGGTGAGGCCGGCGCGGTCGAGGCGGTGCTCTCGATCATGGTCGGCGGCGAGCAGGGCGACTTCGATGCGGCCCTGCCCCTCTTCCAGGCCCTCGGGAAGACGATCGTGCTGTGCGGCCCGCACGGCTCCGGCCAGACGGTGAAGGCCGCCAACCAGCTGATCGTCGCGGTCAACATCCAGGCCTGCGCCGAGGCCGTGGTCTTCCTGGAGAACTCCGGGGTGGACCTGGCCGCCGCGCTGGACGTCCTGAACGGCGGACTGGCCGGTTCGACCGTGCTGACCCGTAAGAAGGACAACTTCCTCAAGCGGGACTTCGCCCCGGGCTTCCGGATCGACCTGCACCACAAGGACATGGGCATCGTCACCGACGCCGCCCGCAATGTCGGTGCCGCGCTGCCCGTCGGCGCCGTGGTCGCCCAGCTGGTCGCCTCGCTGCGCGCGCAGGGCGACGGCGGCCTGGACCACTCCGCGCTGCTGCGCGCGGTCGAGCGCCTGTCGGGCCGCCCCGTCCAGGGCTGACCGACCCGGCTCCACCCCAGACTTCCGGACGGCGTCGGCGCTGACACCTGTCCTGTCGCGCCCAGGCGCCGGCGCCGTCCGGAACACCAGCCAGCAAATTCAACAAACTGTTGACGCCGGGTTCGGGGCGTACTTACGCTCCTGGAGCCCATCGGCAAGACACCGCCGAGCCGTCGCAGTTCAGCAGCTCAGCAGCTCCCGTACGGAAGGTCGCTCCCCACCATGACGCAGCGTGTGCTCACGACCGAGTCAGGCGCCCCGGTCGCCGACAACCAGAACTCCGCCACCGCAGGCGTCGGTGGCCCGATCCTCCTCCAGGACCAGCACCTGCTGGAGAAGCTGGCCCGCTTCAACCGGGAGCGCATTCCGGAGCGCGTGGTCCACGCCCGCGGCTCCGGCGCGTACGGCTACTTCGAGGTGACCGACGACGTCACCGGCTTCACCCGGGCCGACTTCCTGTCCGGGGTCGGCAAGCGCACCGAGACGTTCATCCGCTTCTCGACCGTCGCCGACTCCCTGGGCGGCGCGGACGCGGTGCGCGACCCGCGCGGCTTCGCCCTCAAGTTCTACACGGACGAGGGCAATTACGACCTGGTCGGCAACAACACCCCGGTGTTCTTCATCAAGGACCCGATCAAGTTCCCCGACTTCATCCACTCGCAGAAGCGCGACCCCTTCACGGGCCGTCAGGAGCCGGACAACGTCTGGGACTTCTGGGCCCACGCGCCCGAGGCGACGCACCAGGTCACCTGGCTGATGGGCGACCGCGGCATCCCCGCCTCGTACCGCCACATGAACGGCTACGGCTCGCACACCTACCAGTGGACGAACGCCGCGGGCGAGGCCTTCTTCGTCAAGTACCACTTCAAGACGAACCAGGGCGTGCGCTCCCTCTCCAGCGAGCAGGCCGCCGAGCTGGCCGGCAAGGACGCCAACTCGCACCAGACGGATCTGCTCCAGGCCATCGAGCGCGGCGTGAACCCGTCCTGGACGCTGTACGTGCAGGTCATGCCGGCCGCCGAGGCCGCGGACTACCGCTTCAACCCGTTCGACCTGACCAAGGTGTGGCCGCACAGCGACTACCCGCTCCAGCGGGTGGGCCGGCTGGTCCTGAACCGCAACCCGGAGAACGTCTTCGCCGAGGTCGAGCAGGCCGCGTTCTCGCCGAACAACTTCGTGCCCGGCATCGGCCCCTCGCCGGACAAGATGCTCCAGGGCCGGCTGTTCGCCTACGCCGACGCGCACCGCTACCGGCTGGGCGTCAACCACACCCATCTCCCGGTGAACGCGCCGCGCACCGCCGTCGTCGACAACTACGGCCGCGACGGCCTGCACGCCACCCGCAACGGCTCCCGCCACGACAAGAACTACGAGCCCAACTCGCACGCGGGCCCGGTCCAGACCGGCGCCGCGCTCTCCGCCCCGCTCGCGGTCCACGGCTGGACCGGCACCCACGCGGCGCCCGCCCACACCAAGGACGACGACTTCTTCCAGGCGGGCGAGCTCTACCGGCTGATGTCCGAGGACGAGAAGGGGCGCCTGGTCGCGAACATCGCCGGCGGGCTGTCCCAGGTGAGCCGCGACGACGTGATCGAGAAGAACCTCGCCCACTTCCACGCCGCCGACGCCGACTACGGCCGGCGCGTCGAGGAGGCCGTCCGCGCCCTGCGCGAGGACTGACCGCTCCTCCCCCGAGCCCTGCTCGTGCCGCGCACCCGGATGAGGGGTGCCGCGTGGCGCGGGCAGGACGAGGCCGCGGCGGTGTGCGACGCCAGTGCGGTGGCGAGGCCGGAACGCCTCCCCGTTCCCTGACATGAAGGGGACGGAGCCTTCCGGCCGGTCGCCACCGCCGCGGCCCCTGTTGTGTTGTGTTGCGTTGCGTTGTGTTTTTCACGTTGTCGGCTTCCCGCGCCAGGGCGCGGAGCACGGATACGGTCCCCGTGCTCCGCGCCCTTCGCGTGCGG
>NZ_JBHJQP010000236.1:0-9804 GCF_042262625.1 Streptomyces sp. NPDC056347
CCACCCACCCCCCCGCCACCCCCCCCACACCGTTTGGTGGGCCGCCCCGGGGGCCGGGCGCCACACGCTGTCAACCCCTTAGGCTGAGCGGGGGGGGGGCCTTGGGCGTGCGCCCCCCCCCACCACCGAAAGGGGTGAACCGTCGTAACCTTCCAGCCCCGGCGACGTTTTGCTGTGCGGGAAATCCGGGAGATCACGCAGCGTCAGGCCGCGGCCAGCTCCTTGCGGGCCGCGCGGCGCACCGCCGCCAGCGCCGGATCGAGCGCGGGCACGGCCGCCAGCAGCTGCCGGGTGTACGGCTCCTTCGGGTCCGCGTACACCTCGTCCACCGTGCCCTGTTCGACGATCCGGCCCTGTCGCATGACCGCGACCCGGTCGCTGACCTGGCGTACGACGGCGAGGTCGTGGGCGATGAAGACCAGGGCCAGTCCGAGTTCCCGCTGGAGCCGCGCCAGCAGCGCGGTCACCTGGGCCTGGGTCGTCACGTCGAGCGCGGAGACGGCTTCGTCGCAGACGATCAGCTCCGGCTCGGCGGCCAGCGCACGGGCGATCCCGACGCGCTGGCGCTGTCCGCCGCTGAACTCGTGCGGGTAGCGGTCGTAGCTCTCCGGGTCGAGTCCGACCCGGGTCAGCAGCTCCGCCACCCGGGCCCTGATCGCCTTCTCGTCGCGCTGCCCCGCGGCGCGCAGCGGGTCGGCGACCGACTCGCCGACCGAGCGGCGCGGGTTGAGCGAGGAGACCGGGTCCTGGAAGACCATCTGCACCCGGGCGTCGCGGGTGAGCCGCCCCGAGGTGGGTTCCAGCAGCCCGACCAGCATCCGGCCGAGGGTGGTCTTGCCGCTGCCGCTCTCGCCGACGATGCCGAGGGTCTCGCCGCGCCGCACGGCGAGCGAGACCCCGTCGACGGCGGTGAACGCGCCCTTCCCCCGCCCGAAGACCTGCCGTACGCCGTCGGCCTCGACCAGCACCTCGGCGTCGGCCGCCGGCTTCGTGCCGGAGCCGGCGCGCTCCCCCGTCACCCGCGGCACCGCCGCCAGCAGTTCCCGGGTGTACGGCTCGCGCGGGGCCACCAGCACCTCGCCGACCGGTCCCCGTTCCACCTCCCGGCCCGCCCGCATGACCAGTACCTCGTCGACCGACTCCGCCGCCACACCCACGTCGTGGGTGACCAGCAGCAGCCCCATGCCGGTCTCCCGGCGCAGTTCGTGCAGCAGGTCCAGGATCTGGGCCTGCACGGTGACGTCGAGGGCGGTGGTCGGCTCGTCGGCGATGAGCAGCCGGGGCTCGCAGGCCAGGGCCATCGCGATCAGTGCCCGCTGCCGCATCCCGCCGGAGAACTCGTGCGGCCGGGACCGGGAGCGCCGGGCCGCGTCGGGGATGCCGACCCGGTCCAGCACCTCGACCGCCCGGGCCCGCGCCGCCCGTCGCGAACCGCGGTTGTGCACCCGGTACACCTCGGCGATCTGGTCGCCCACCGCGTAGTACGGGTCGAGCGAGGACAACGGGTCCTGGAAGACCATCGCGGCCCCGGCGCCCCGCAGGGCCCGCAGCTCCCTGTCGTCCGCGGCGGTCACGTCCACCCCGGCGACCCGGATCGCGCCGGTGACCTTCGCGCCGGTGCCCCGGTGCAGTCCGAGCAGGGCGTACGCCGAGGCGCTCTTGCCGGAGCCGGACTCGCCGACCACGCCGAGCGCGCCGCCGGCCTCCAGCGAGAACGACAGCCCGTCCACCGCCCGTACGTCGCCGAACGAGACGGAGAGGTCCGAGACTTCGACCAGGCTCATGCCAGCACCACCCGTCGGTCGGCCATCGCCTGGAGGATGTCGGCGACGGCGTTGGCGAGGACGACGAAGAATCCGGTGACGAGCACCAGACCCACGACGACCGGAAGGTCCACGTGCTTCACGGCGTCGACCAGTTCACGGCCGACCCCGGGTATCCCGAAGAGCGATTCGGTGAGCACGGCGCCGCCGAACATCGAGCCGATGTCCAGTGCGCCGAGCGCGATCACCGGCGCCAGCGCGCCGCGCAGCGCGTGCCGCCCGACGAGCGCCCGCTCGCCGACCCCGTACGCCCGGAAGGTGCGCACATGGTCCTCGGCCAGGGTCTCCAGCATCGAGGCCCGGGTCATCCGGGCGTACGGCGCCGCCGACACCAGGGCCAGCGAGATCCACGGCAGCAGCAGGTTCCAGGCCCACTGCTCGGGGTCCTCGGTGAGCGGCACGTAGTCCGGGAAGGGCAGGATCTGCAGCGCCGTGACCAGGACGATGATCAGCAGCAGCCCGATGACGAAGACCGGGGTGGCCATCCCGGCCAGGGTGATCCAGGTGAGGATCCGTTCGGTGGGACGGCCGCGCCGCCACACCGAGAGCAGCCCGGTGCCGACGCCCAGCAGCATCCACAGCACGAAGGCGCCCAGCGCGAGCGAGGCGGTGGCCGGGAGCTTGGCCAGGATCAGCTCGGTGACCTGCTGGTCGCTCTGGTACGAGAGCCCCAGGCACGGCGCCTGGCAGTGCAGCACGCCGGTCCCGGTCGAGTAGTCGCGGCCCGCGAACAGCCCCTGGAGGAAGTGCGCGTACTGCACGTACAGCGGGTCCCCCAGGTTCAGCTGCTCGCTGACCTGCGCGACCTGGGCGGGCGAGCAGCGCGGACCGCAGGCGATCTGGGCGACGTTGCCGGGGGCGACGTAGAAGACCGCGTAGACGACGACGCTGAGCACGAACAGGACGAGGACCGCCCCGCCGAGGCGTCTGAGCAGGAACCACTTCACGCGTCGGCCTCCTTCTTCCGTCCGGTGCCCACCCGCAGCCGGGACGCGGCGCGCGGGTCGAGCGCGGTGCGTACGCCCTCGCCGAGGACGGTCAGCGCCAGCACGGTGACGAAGAGCAGCAGGGCGGGGACGAGCAGATAGGTGGGCGCCGCCTGGTACCAGGTGTCGGCCTCACTGAGCATCTGCCCCCAGGACGGGGTGGGCGGCTTGATGCCGACCCCGAGGAAGGACAGGGCCGCCTCGACGACGATGTTGCCGGGGAAGAGCAGTACGGCGTACGTGATGACGGGGGCGGCCAGGGCGGGCAGCAGCTCGCGCCGGGCGATCTGCCAGGAGCCCCAGCCGCTGAGCCGGGCGGCGGCGACGTGGTCGCGCGACTTCAGCGAGAGCGTCTGGGCGCGCACGATCTTCGAGATGCCGGACCAGCCGACCAGGCCGATGATCACGGCGATCAGGACCGGCCGGGGGAAGCCCGCGGGTACGACGGCGAGCGCGCCGAGCGCGATCACCATGACGGGCAGCGCGACCACCACGTCGGTGACCCGGCTGAGCAGCTGGTCGACGAGGCGGTTGCCGAGCCCGGCCGCGAGACCGACGGCGAGACCGATGACCACCTGGAGCAGGGTGGCGGCCAGCGCCACACCGAGCGAGACCCGGGCCCCGTACACGACGCGGGCGAACAGGTCGCGTCCGGTGAGCGGTTCGACGCCGAGCCAGTGCTCGGCGCCGATCCCGCCGAAGGAGCCGAGCGGCACCCCGCCGGTGGCGGAGTCGACGAGGTCGGGGTGGTACGTGGTGGGGTCCTGGCCCTCCACGTACGTGAGCAGCGGGGCGGCGAGCGCGGCCAGGACCAGCAGGGCGACGACGGCCGCGGCCACCAGTGCCGAGGGCCGGGCCCGCAGCCGCCGCCAGAACGGACGGGCCCCGGAGGCGGGGGCCCGGGCGGCCCCCGCCTCCTTGACCGGAAGTGCGTCGGTCATGGCTACTTGACCGCGACCTGCGAGATGTCGAGCACGCCGGTCCAGTCGCTGATCACGACGTTCTTGACGGCCTCGCCGTACAGGCGCTTGTAGACGGGGTGGAAGAGCGGCACGGTCAGGGCCTGCTCACCGACCTTCTTGTCCAGGGCGCCCCAGCGCTTCGCGGCGGCCTCGAGGTCGGTCAGCTTGTTGATCTCGTCGATCTCCTTGTTGACCGCGGGATCGTTCAGCTGGCCGGAGTTGAAGTTGTAGCCGGACCGGACGATCTGCCGTCCGTCGAAGACCGGCGCGAAGAACGGGCCGCCGGACGGCCAGTCGGCGCCCCAGCCGCCGAGGAAGAAGCCGGGTTCGCTCTTCACGTCGTAGACGGTGTCGGAGTAGTCGTTGCTCTCCAGGCCCTTGAGCCGGACGGTGATGCCGGCCTTCTTCAAGGACTCCTGGAGCGCGGTGGCGATCTCCGGGCCGGTGGCGAAGTCCTTCTCGTTGGAGTGGGTGAGGGTGACGGTCAGCCCCTTGGGGTGGCCGGCCTCCTTCAGCAGCTCCCTGGCCTTGGCCGGGTCGCCGTTCTTCCCGGCCGGGAAGTGGTCGTACGGCGTGTGGCCGAAGGCCGCCTGCGCGGGCAGGAAGGTGGTGGCGGGCTCGGCGAGCGAGGAGCCGCCGGCCGCGTTGATCACGGAGGAGCGGTCGACGGCGTACGCAATCGCCTGGCGCACCTTCGGGTTGTCGAAGGGCTTCACCTTCGGGTTGAAGGCGATGTAGTTGGTGTAGCCGAAGTGGCCGGTGCCGACCCGGTCGGCGAGCTTCTTGTCGCCGGTGACCTTGGCGAGTTCGGCCGGGCCGAGGTTGGTGTCGGTGGTGACGGCGGCGGCGTCGGCGCCCTGCGAGGCGGAGAGCCGCTGGTTGATGACGGCGGAGTCGATCCCGGAGCGCACGTCGATCCGGTCGGGGTAGGCCTTGCGCTGGTCGTCGGTGGCGGCCGACCAGTGCGGGTTGCGCTCCAGGACCAGCCGTTCGCCGTCGCCCTCGTTGCTGACGACCTTGTACGGGCCCGAGGAGACCGGGTGCTCCTCGTACTTGGTGCCGGTGTCCTTGGCCTTCGGCACCGGGGTGGTCTGGGTCTGGGTGGCCAGGAAGGGGAATTCGCCCTCCGGCTTGTTGAGGTGGAAGACGATGGTCTTCGCGTCGGGCGTCTCGATCGAGCCGAGGCCCTTCCCGTCCTTGTACGGGCCCTGGTAGTCGGCCCCGCCGATGAGCCAGTCGCGCAGGTAGGGGGCGCCGCCGGAGAGTTCGGCGGCGAAGGAGCGCTCGATGCCGTACTTGATGTCGGCGCTGGTGATCGGGGTGCCGTCCTCGTACTTCAGCCCGTCCTTGAGCGTGTACGTCCACACCGTGGCGTTCTTGCTGGGACGGCCCAGGTCGGTCGCGAGGTCGGGGACGACCTTGGCGCCGGCGGCACCGTCGGCCCGGTTGCGGGTGGTGAGCGTACGGAAGACCAGGGACGGGACGTTTCCGCCGCCGGAGGTGTAGAGCCGGGCGGGGTCGAAGTCCGACTGCGGCTTGCTGTTGAGGACGGTGAGCGTGCCGCCCTTCGCCGGCTTTCCGGCCGCTCCGGCGCCGCCGGCGCCGCCCTTCTTGTCCTCGGGCCCGCAGGCCGCGGCACTCGCGGCGACGACGAGTACTGCGGTGGCCGCTGCCACGCGGCGCGATATGAGGGACGGTTGACGCATCGGAAGGCGACCTCTCGGGTGTACTGCCTGAAACGGGTGATGAGGAAGTCCGCGCGGGCAGCGGCGGGAGGGCGGTCCATGGGGCCATAACGGGCCGGAGACAGCTGTGACTGCCGCGCCTGCGGACGAAGGGGCGTCCGGCGCGGCGACGGCACGGGGCGGTGACGGCCCCTCAGGGGCCGGACCGCGGGCACACGGGCGCTCGGACAGGCGTCAGCAACAGTGGATGTCGGCGACACTGTGCCCGGTCACACCGATGAGCGCCAGTTCGATGACTGCGCGATCGGGGAGGACGGGGCCGTGTGACATGCCGAGAAATATGGTTCACGGCCTGAACCGTGTCAACGCGATTCGAGACGGCGATCTCACGATTCGGACGAAATGCGGGTACGCGGAGACAACGCTCCGCATACGGACAGGTGCCGGGGGCACCGGAAGGGCGGGCCCGCGAGGTCCGCGAGCCCGCCCGAGATGCCGTCAATCGGTCGGATACACCCAGGAGTTGGGCCGGCACTTGATGTCGTCGATGTCCAGCGACTTGGTCTGCTGCTGCATCACCGGGGCGAGCGCCCCGGGCGTGCGGCAGCTCACATGGTTGTGTCCCAGCCGGTGGCCGACCTCGTGGTTGATCAGCATCTGGCGGTACGCGAAGAGCTTGTCCGGCCCGAAGGTCGAGGAGCCCTGCGCCCAGCGGTAGGCGTTGATCATGACGCGCTCGGTCGCCGCGGAGTCGCAGCTGACGTTGTCCACGGTCGTGTCCAGCCCGGACTTGGCGCACCAGTCGCCGGTGGTCCCGGGGCTGGCCAGGGTGACCACGAAATCCGGGTCGGCGGTGGAGACCCGTTCGAAGGTCATCGCCCCGTCGTGCGCCCAGCTGCGGTCGTCGTTGAGCGTCTCCTGGACGGCCCGGGCGAAGAGGGCGACATCGAGGCCGAGACCCTTCTCGACATCTATCCGGTAGCGGTACTTGCGCCCGCGTCCCGGAGCCTTCGCCTTGCCGGGCACCGTCTCGAACTTCCCGGACGCCTTGAGCTTCGGGTCCAGCGGATAGGCCCTGGCCATCTTCTCGGCGTACGAGAGCGGCTTGACCTCGGCCTTCCGCGGGGTCGGGGTTCCCCGGCCGTCCGAACGGGAGGCGCCGTCGGGGCCGCCCCGGTCGACGCCCGAGGGCTGGGCGGCGGTGCTCCCGGCGCCGTTGTCCTGGGCGACCTGCCCGGCGACGACCACCGCGAGCACGGTGGTCACCGCGGCGGCCGTGATCCCGGCGAAGGTACGGCCCTTGCCCCCCTTGCCCTCCTTGGCCGGGGCGTCGGCCGACGGACCCTGCGGCCGCTCGTCCCACTCGCCGACCGAGGCGTACGGATCGGCGGGGCGCGCCGGGGGCACGGAGGGCCCGCCCGGCGCGGACGGTGCGGCCGGTTCGCCGAACGCCTCGACGAACTCGCGCCGCGGTCCCGGTATCAGCGGCCGGGTGCCGGTGGGCGGCTGCCCCTGGGCCGTCCGCTGCGGCCGGGGCGGGGGCGTCGCCGCGGCGGACCGCTGCTCGTCGATCCGGAAGCGGGGCTGCGGGCCGGTGCCCCAGCCGCCGCCGGGTTCGTGCTGCTCGGGGTGGCCGCCGCGGACCTGGGCTCCCTGCTGGAAGGGGGTGTGCCCGCCGGAGCCGGCCGGTGCGTCCGTCCGCTTGCGCCGGCGCCCGGTGCCGGGGGCCGGCGGTCCGTTGGCCCCGAGCTCTTCCGCGTCGTCGGCCCCGGTCCCGGGCCCCGCGGGTTCGGGGCCTTTTCGGCTGTGTCGTCCCACGCCCCGGATCAGCTCCCGCCGCGTTCGTCGAGCAGATCCCGGAAGGCCTGGGCGACCGCCTCCGGGTACTCCATCATCGCCACGTGCCCCGCGTCGGGCAGCGTCAGCAGCCGCGCGTCCCGGAAGGACGCGGACGCCTTGCGTGCCATCCGGTACGAGACGAGCTGGTCCCGTCCGCCGTACACGAGCAGGGTCGGTGCGAGCACCCGCTCGGCCTGGCGCCACAGTCCGTGCTGCCCGCCGAGCGTGTAGGCGTCGACAATGCCACGTGCCGAGCGCGCCATCGCGTCCCAGAAGTACGGCAGCTCCATCCGGCGTTCCGTTTCGGCCACCGCGTCACGGAATCCGGCTTCGGTGACCCGTGCCGGATCGCCGTAGCAGAGCCCCAGCACCCCGCGGGTGCGGTCCTCCGCCGACCACTGCCTGGTCATCCGGGCGAAGAGGGCGGCCGCCCCGGGCACCGCGAGCAGCCCGGTCGGCACGGCCGTCCGCTGCACCCGGAGCTCGGGCAGCGCGGGCGAGACCAGCGTGAGCGTGCGCACCAGATCGGGACGGACCGCGGCGACCCGGGTGACCACGGCGCCGCCGAGCGAATTGCCGAACAGATGGACCGGCCCGCGCTCCCCGGCGTCGAGGAGGCGGATCACGGCGCGGGCGTGCCCGGTGACCGAATAGTTGCCGTCGTCCGGGGGCGGGGAGTCACCGAAGCCCGGCAGGTCGACCGCCTCGCCGTCCACGATGTCCTGGAGCAGCGGCATCAGCGCGGACCAGTTGTGCGAGGAGCCGCCGAGCCCGTGCACGTAGAGAGCGGGCGGCAGCCCCGTCGGCTCCCCGGGCCGGGACCGGACGGTCAGCGTCAGCCCGGGAAGGGCCACGGACCGCAGCTCCTCCCCCTCCACGACCCCGCCGGCGTCCGGCGCCGGGGGCGCCGCGGTGGTGACGGCACGGATTCCCGGCAGCTCGGTCGAAGACATGCGGCAATGTTACGAGACGATCACACCTCGATTCATGTGTTCGCGGTCACAGACCGCGTAGCGGCCCACCGGGGTAGCTCCTACGCTCGAAGCAAGGAAGGGAGTCACCATGACGGTCGACCCCAGCGACCCGGAGACCTTCGAGGCCGTACAGCCGGACGAGCCGGACCAGGAGACCCCCCGGGCCGACGCCGCCGAGCAGCGCACCGATCTCCAGCAGCGGGACGACGAACCGCTCACGGACCTCGACCGGGACGGTGCCGACGTGGCGGACGCGATGGAACAGGCACGTGTCGTGGCACAGGACGAGGACGATTACCGCTGATACGAGCCGCTTTGTCCTGGTGGCCGTGGAATCTGTGGCTACCGCACTCGTCCGGTCCATGAAATTCTGCGTCCGCGCCGCGCACACCCGGGATACCCAAAAGTACGATGGCGGTGGGGCGCAGCGTGCACGGAAAGGCTGAGTCAGATCACATATTTGGGAGGCGGCGTGACAGCCATCGAGCAGACCGAGGCGGCGCGCCCGCGAGGCACTCGCCTGCCTCGCCGCGCCCGACGCAATCAACTGCTGGGCGCCGCGCAGGAAGTCTTCGTGGCGCAGGGCTACCACGCCGCGGCGATGGACGACATCGCCGAGCGGGCCGGGGTCAGCAAGCCGGTGCTCTACCAGCACTTCCCCGGCAAGCTGGAGCTCTATCTGGCCCTGCTGGACCAGCACTGCGAGGCACTTCTCCAGGCGGTCCGCACGGCCCTGGCCTCGACCACCGACAACAAGCTCCGCGTCGCCGCGACGATGGACGCCTACTTCGCGTACGTCGAGGACGAGGGCGGCGCCTTCCGGCTGGTCTTCGAGTCCGATCTGACCAACGAACCGGCGGTGCGCGAGCGCGTGGACCGGGTGTCGCTGCAGTGCGCGGAGGCGATCTCCGACGTCATCGCCGGTGACACCGGGCTCTCCAAGGACGAGTCCATGCTGCTCGCGGTGGGGCTGGGCGGGGTCTCCCAGGTCGTGGCCCGTTACTGGCTCTCCAGCCAGTCCGCCATTCCGCGTGACACCGCGGTCCAGCTGCTGACGTCCCTGGCCTGGCGGGGCATCGCCGGTTTCCCGCTGCACGGCATCGATCAGCACTGACGCGGCCCGTGCGGGCCGGCGGCCGTCCGTGTTCGCTGCGGGCGTTGCCCGCCGACGCCGGACGGCTCCGCTCAGCGGGCTAATGTGTGCTGCGTACGGCGCGGCTCACCGCGCAGGGACTGACCGTCGGAGGGACATAGCCGTGGAGGTCAAGATCGGGGTGCAGCACTCGCCCCGGGAGATCGTTCTGGAGAGCGGGCTTTCCGCCGAAGAGGTCGAGAGCGCCGTCGCCGCGGCGCTCGACGGCAAGGCGCGGCTGCTCAGCCTCACGGACGAGAAGGGCCGCAAGGTCCTGGTGCCGGCCGACCGGATCGCCTACGTGGAGATCGGCGAGCCGACCACGCGTCGCGTGGGCTTCGGCGCGCTGTAGGCACACGCTCCGAGCGACGAATCGTGGCGGCGGCCCGGTGGGAATGCCCAC
>NZ_JBHJQP010000237.1:0-9755 GCF_042262625.1 Streptomyces sp. NPDC056347
AAAAAAGAACAGCCCGGCTCCATTGCGAGATGCATTGTTCCAGAACAGCACTCCGGGATGCGCCCGGGTGTGATCTGCCCGACACCATCCGCGATCCGCCCGGCCTCATCGCGGAACGCGTCCCGCGCCGTTACGGAATGCGATCAGCCGCCCGCTATGAGGTGATCGAACTCCCCGTCCTTCACCCCGAGCAGCAACGCCTCTATCTCGGCCGGCGTATAGACCAGCGCGGGCCCGTCGGGGTGGCGGGAATTCCGCATCGCCACATCTCCGTCGGGCAGTTTCGCGAACTCCACACAGGAACCCTGGGAGTTGCTGTGTCTGCTCTTCTGCCAGACGACTCCGCGAAGCTCTGTGGCCGCCATGCCGTTGTACACGTGGTGCACAGGACGCTCCCGAGTTGCAAGGTGCAAGTGTCAACTGTCCCGGATCATAGCTGTAGTTCAATTCCTGCTGCATGAGCAGATGCATGCGCGGATGCACGTGCACGGGGGGTGTTCCCGCGATTACAGCTTTTACTCCCCGATGACAGACGCTCAGGAGGCCTCTTCGGATCCGTCTGCCCTCGACGGATCTCTCCATCCCCTTGTATCCCGCTGATAACTTGGCTCGGTCTTTTGTCGGGACAGGCCTATGGGGGAATTACAGATGCACAGAATCGCACGCACCGGCACCGTGCTCGCCGCCGGACTCCTCGCCTCGCTCGCGCTGACCGGCTGCGGCGGCGACAGCGGGAAGAACGACGCACCGGGCGGTGACGGCTCGGCCGGTACGGAGCAGTCCGGCGCGCCCTCCGGCGGCGGGAGCGGCGAGACCGGCGGCAGCGGCGGCTCCGGGACCGACGCGACGGCGCTGGAGGGCGGCTGGGCCGGCCGGACCGACGGCAAGGCGGTCGTCCTGTCGGTGTCCGCGGGGAAGGTCGCGCTCGTCACGGAGCAGCGCGCCTGCACGGGCACCGTGCAGGGCTCGGGCAAGGTGACGCTCACGCTGAAGTGCGTCGACGGGGGCGACGACCGCACCACCGGGTCCGTCGAGTCCAACGACGGGAAGACCCTCGTGGTGTCCTGGGACAGCGGGGTCCGCGACACCCTGGCCAAGACCGCGGCGGGCGCGCTGCCGTCCGGGCTGCCCGATCTCGGTGACCTGCCGACGTCCTGACCTGCCGACGTCCTGACCTGGCGGCCCGACCTGGCGGCCCGACCCGGTGGCCTGCCCCGGTGGCCTGCCCCGGCGCGTGCCGCCCCGGCTTGCTCGCCCCGGCGTCCAGGCCCGGCCGCCGAGCGGGCCTCAGTGTGCCGTGCCGGACGGCTGGTTCGGCCCGGGTTCGGTGTGCGGGCCGCCGTCCAGCCCCTGGGAGAACTCCTCCAGGGCGTCGAGGAGGAGGTGGGCCCCTTCCCTGACGAAGGGGTCCTTCTCCGCCCGGTCGGTCCCCTCGGCCGCCCGGACCCTGGCGTCCCACTCCGCCAGTGCCTCGCGCACCTCGGTCCAGTCCGGCACCCGCCGTTCGCGTACCGCCTTCGCGCCCCGCTCGGTGGACCGGCGCAGCGCGTCGGCCAGCCGGCCCGCGTTCGGTACGGGAGTGGCGCCGCCGCCCGGCAGATGGGCCTCCAGCAGCATCGCGGCCCGGCCGAACTGGGCGAGCGCGTGCTGGGTGTCGTCGGCGGCGGCCCGGGACAGTCCGCGGTTGCGGACCGGTTCGTGCTGGGCGGCGGACAGCGCCTCCTGCCAGGCGACCCGGGCCTCGCGGGTGTCGAGCAGCGCGGAGCGCACGTCGTCGTGGCCGCGTTCGGCGGGGTCGGCGTACTGGTCGACGACCGCGGCGACGTACCGCCCGTCCGCCTTCAGCCAGTCACCGAGCCTGCCCCGCAGCCTGGGCGTCTCCCAGGCCGGGTAGAGGGCGTACGAGATCATCGCCAGGAGGCCGCCCGCGAGGGTGAGCACGACGCGTTCGAGGACCGTCTGCGACCAGTTGTCCCCCGCCATCCCGAGCAGGAAGACGACATAGGCCGAGACGCAGGCCTGGCCGACCACGTACCCCGTGCGCATCAGCAGGTACATCAGCAACGCGCAGAACACGGCGAGCACCGCGGCCGTGGTCACGCCGGGGTGGGTGGTCTGGACGATCGCGGTGGCGAGCGAGACGCCGACGACCGTGCCTCCGAACCGGGCCATGGACCGCCCGTACGTCTGGGTGAACTCCGGCCGCATCGCCATGACGGCGGCCATGGGCGCCCAGTAGCCGTGGCCGAAGGGCATCGCGGTGCCGATGAGGTAGCCCACGGCGGCGACGACGGAGAGCCGGACGGCGTGCCGCAGGATCGGGGAGCCGGGGCGCACTTCGGCGCGCATGGCCTTCGCCACGACGGGGATCAGCCGCAGCAGGCCCGGGCGGTGGGGGCGGTTGCGGTGGCGGTGCGGGGCGGCGGAACGGTGGTCCGCGCGGGCCTTCAGCTCCTCGGCGGCCTCCTTCGAGGCGTCGTCGCGCTCCTTCGTGCCCTCGCCCTCGGCGGTCTCGATGACGTCGGAGAGCAGTACGGCGAGGCGGTCGGCGGCGCGCATCGGCGGGCCGGTGAGCAGGGTCCCGGTGTCCGGGGTGCGCAGCACGGCCACGGCGGAGGGGTTCAGCTCGACCGGGTCGCCGTGCCGGATCGCGCGGGCCGCCGAGTCGAGCAGCGATCCGGCGGCGGCCAGCAGCTCGCGGACCCGCTCCCGCTCCGGACCCTCGGACGGCACGCCCAGGGACGGGTCGGCGAGCGAGGCGAGCACGGGCCTGATCCGCTCGGCCACCCCGCGCGGGCCGCGCAGCTCGGGCGGCCTGCGGCGGGCCTGGCGCGCGGTGACGGCGGCGGCGCTGCGGGCCGTCATCAGGGGTACGGGGTCGAAGGGGGCGAGCGGGTCGTGGCGGAGCCGTCGGGCGTAGTCGGCCTCGGCGGCCAGCGCGTCGGCGAGCGCGTCGCGCTGGACACCCCATCTGCGTACCGGGAACAGGACGATGAGCGCCGCCTGCACCACCCCGCCGAACAGGATCATCCCGGCGTGCACGGCCGAGTTGGCGACGGAGGTGGGCAGGGTGACGGTGACCAGCATGATCGCCACGTTCGACGCCGCGATGATGCCCGCGGTCGGCCCGGCCGCCCAGGACAGCCCCGCGACGAACGTCCAGAGCACCAGCAGGAGGAGGAAGAGCAGCATCCGCGAGCCGGTGAGGTAGCCGAGGAAGGTGGATACGGCGAGGCTCGCCCCGGAGACCAGCGCGAGGACCGGGCGCGGGCGCCAGCTGCGCTGGAAGGTGGCGATGGCCGCCTGGAACGCGCCGAAGGCGGAGCTCGCCGCGACCACCGGCCCGAAGAACGCCAGGGCGACCCCGATGACCAGGGCCAGCCCGGCCGCGCCGCGGATCGCGATGAGTGGTTCGAGCCGCCGTCGCTCGATCGAGAGCCCCGAGCGGGCGGTCTCCTTCAGCGCCCGGAGCCAGCTCATGCCTTGAGCCTATCCGGAAGAATGGCTGATTGATCCGAATTGTCGGACTTGAAGCGCGGGGCGGGGGTGCGGGGTGCGGGCGATGCCGGGGCTCGGGGGCGCGCCGGGTGCCGGGGGGGGCGGGGCGACTGTCGGGCGCAAGCGCGGGCGCCGGGTGCTGGTGCGCGCGGCCGGGTGCTGGGTGCGGGCGGTCCGGGTCCAGGCGCGGGCGCCGGGTGCCAAGCGCGGACGGCGGGTCCCAGGCACGGGCGCCGGGTGCCAAGCGCGGGCGCCGGGCCCCAAGCGCGCGCCGGGCCCAGGCGCAGACGCCCGGCGCGCGCTTCAGCGCTTCTGGCGCCCGGCACGCAGTTGCGGGTCGCGTCCGGCCACGCGCGCCCGGTCGGCGGCCTCGGTGCCGTGCGTCCAGCCGTCCAGGTCGGTGGCGCCCCGGACCCGGGTGGTCGTCGTCCTCGGGAACATCCGCTCGGCGGTGGCCGTGACCGCGAGGTCCCGGGCGGCGAGGACCGGGAGCAGACCGGGGGCGGCGGCGCCCTCCGCCGCACCTCCCCCTCTTCCGACTCCACTTTCGGCCTCGGCCTCGGCGGTGACCCGGGCGGCGTCGGCGGCGAGCCGGCTGCCCAGCCGCTGGGCGTACGCCATCAGGAACGACTGCCGGAACGCCTTGGTCCGCTTGCGTCCGCCGGCCCGCTGACCCGCCTCCGCCTTCGTCATCGCCACGGTGCCCTGGACCAGCAGCGAGGTGTACAGGAGCTCCACGGCGTCCAGGTCCGGCTCGAAGCCGACCACGGTGGAGAAGCCGAGGTCGCCGTTCCACACCGCTCGGCAGCGGTTCGCGGTGGCGACCGCGTCGAGCAGGATCGCCTTCGCCGTCTCGTACGGCGCGTCCACCCCGATCCGGCAGGCGCCCGGCGCCTCCTCGCTGTGGGTACGGGCCGCGAGCAGCGCCTCGTCGATGGAGTGCCGGGCCATCAGCTCCTGCGCCTTGGTGGTGAGGGCCTCGGCCTCCTCCGGGAAGCCGGTCGCTTCCGCCTTGGCGAGCAGGGCGCGGATACGGGTCAGCATCCGGGGCTCGTCGGGCGCGGGCGCACGCCGGAGCGCGGGCCCGGCACCTCCGGGCGGAGGGCCGACCGGCTCGATGACGGGGAGCCGGAGCAGCAGCCGGTAGAGCCCGAGCACGGCGGAAGCGTAGGAGAATCGGTCCGGCCGGTTGCGGGGCGGGGTCCCGGGCAGCGCGTCGAGCTGGGCCCGCCAGCGCGGCGGCAGCCGCTCGTACCGCGCGGTCTCCGCGCCGATCAGCCCGGCGGCGATGCCGGCCGCGGTCTCGTCCAGCTCGCGGCGGACCGTGCGCACGACATCGGCGGGCTGCCAGCCGCGCTCCCAGGCCCGGCGGACGAACTCCTCACCGCGCCGGAACAGTTCCGCGTCGGCCGCCGGGTCGGCGGCGAGGAGAGAGGCCCCGGCGTCGAGCCCGGCGTCGCCGTCCGAGTAGAGGGCCGCCGCGCATGCCTGGTCGATCACCGGTTCCATGCCGCCAGGGTAGGCAGGGCAGTACGGCGCCGCGGGCCCGCCCCGTCACCCGCCACCTGTCCACACCCTGTGGATATCGAACTCCTGCGCGAATCCCTGCGCGACCCTCTGCATGAATCCCTGCATGGACTCCCGCATGGACTCCTGCGCGGCCACCCCCTCACCCGTCCGGCCGCACCCACTGACGATGTATCCGCTTTCTACCATTTCATCCGTAATTCTCATGCTTTCATCGCGCCATGCATCCGACGGAGCCGGTGGAGCGGAGGCGATGAGACCGGTGCGGCAGACGATGAAGAGGGAGAAGAGAGCGCGATGACCGGGGACCGATCACAGGACACACACGTACGAGCGCACGCAGCGGCCTCGTCACGGCGGCGGTTACTGACCGCCGCCGCACTCGCTCCGGTACTGACCATGGCGGGCGGCACCGGAGCGGCCCGGGCGGCCGACGCGGCGCACGGGCAGCCGGCCCCGCCGATGCGGCCGGTGCAGCCGGTGCAGCCGGTGCCGACCGCCCCGGCGGACTGGGCGGCGGTCGCGGAGGTGCTAGGCCGCCCCGGCAACATGCTGCGCGACACGACGTACCACACGGGCTTTCCCCGGCGGGACCTGCTCGTGGTCTCCGACGGCGTCGTCGTCACCCCGGGACTCGCCCTCGGCACGCACGCGGCCTTCATCCGCTACGCCGACGGCACCACGATGCTCATGGGCGACATGGTCGTCACCGAGCGCGAGCTCCAGCAGGTGGCCGACGCCTGGCAGGCGCACGGCATCGAGCTGACCGCCCTCCACAAGCACCTCCTCGCCCAGACCCCCGACCTCTGGTGGGTCCATGTGCACGGCCACGGCCGCGACGCGGTGGCCCTGGCGCGCGGGCTGCGCGCGGGCCTCGACCGCACCGGCACCCCGCCGCCCGTACCGCCCGACCGGCGTACCCCGGTCGACCTGGACGTCGCCGGGATGGAGGCGGCGCTGGGGGCCCGGGGCAGCGTCGAGGACGGGCTCTTCAAGGTCGTCTTCGTCCGCCGGGAGACCATCACGGACGGCCACCTGGTCCTGCCTCCCGGGCTGGGCTCGACCAGCGCGTTCAACTTCCAGCCGGTCGGCGGCGGCCGGGCCGCGCTCAGCGGCGACTTCGCCATGCTCACCGAGGAGGTCCCGCAGGTGCTGAAAGCCCTGCGGCGCGGCGGGGTCAAGCTGGTCGAGCTGCACAACCATCACCTCGCGGAGAGCCCACGGCTGTTCTTCACCCACTTCTGGGCGGTGGACGACGGGGTACGGCTCGCCCGCACGCTGCGGACCGCGGTGGACGCCACGTCCCAGACGGTTCCGTGACTCCGGCCACCAGGGGGGATACCGCCCGGACGAGCCGCGGCCCCTCGCACGCGCGGACGGCCGGTCGCCACCGCACCGGCGGTCGTCGCTGCCGCACGGACAGTCGCCGCTACCGCGCGGGTCCGGGCGGCCGATCCGGGCCGCGTTGCGCCGGTCCAGCGACCGTCGGCGCCGATTCCGTTCTGCATATGGACCAATCGGCCCGGCCCGGCGCGTGGCCGCGGGAACGACCGGGCACCCATGTCCCCGTCCACCCCTCCCCGCTCCTCCCCTCCCCTCCTCCACGAACCACCCGTCAGACCCTCTGGAGCTCCGCATGGAACCAGCCACCGGCGCCCGGCTCTGCCCGTTCGACTATGCCGAGGCCCTCGAATTCGACCCGGTGCTCAGGCAACTGATGACCGAGGCACCCGTCTCCCGCATCCGCCTCCCGCACGGCGAGGGCGAGGCGTGGCTCGTCACCGGCTACGACGACGTCCGCACGGTGACCACCGACCGGCGCTTCAGCCGCCACGCCATCATCGGCCGGGACTTCCCGCGCATGACCCCCGAGCCGATCGTCCAGGACGAGGCGATCAACGTCATGGACCCGCCGGGCAGCAGCCGGCTGCGCAGCCTGATCTCCAAGGGCTTCGCCCCCCGCCACATGGAGCGGATGCGGGTACGCACCCAGCGCGTCGTGGACGAACTGCTGGACCGGATGGAGGAGCACGGCGCCCCGGCCGACCTGTTCGCGCACCTGGCCGCCCCGCTGCCGCTGACCACCATCTGCGAGGTCCTCGACATCCCGGAGGGCGAGCAGGCCCAGCTGCGCACCTACGCGCGGACCATGATGGACACCACCGTCGAGAACAAGCCCAACGCCATCCAGGCCAAGGCAGACCTCCGCGCCTACTTCGCCGAGCTGACCGCCGAACGGCGCGCCAACCCCGGCGACGACCTGATCAGCGCGCTCGCCACCGCCCGCGACGGCGACGAGATCCTGGACGACCAGGAACTGACGGTCATGGCCATGGTGCTGCTCATCACCGGCCAGGACACCACCACGTACGAGATCGGCAACATCGCCTACACGCTGCTGACCAGGCCCGACGAGCTGGCCATGCTGCGCGAGCGCCCCGACATGCTCCCGCAGGCCATGGACGAGCTGCTGCGCTTCATCCCCTTCCGCAAGGGGGTCGGCATCCCCCGGGTCGCCCTGGAGGACGTGGAGCTGAGCGGGGTCCGGATCAAGGAGGGGGACATCGTCCACGTCTCCTACCTGACGGCCAACCGCGACCCCCGGAAGTTCGACAACCCCGACAAGCTCGACCTGGAGCGGCAGGGGCCGTCGAGCATGACCTTCGGCTGGGGCGGGCACCACTGCCTCGGCGCCCCGCTCGCGGCCACGGAGCTCGAAGTCGCCATCGGTACGCTGCTGAAGCGCTTCCCCGCCCTGAAGCTGGCCGCACCGGCCGAGGAGGTGCGCTGGAACAAGACATCGATCTGGCGCTACCCGCTCGAACTCCCCGTCACCTGGTGAGCCGCACGGCACATCGCGGGGCGGGCCGCACGCCGCATCGCCGGGTGGCCGCACCGCGCATCGACCGGTGAGCCGCACCGCGAAACCGGCCGCCCTCCCCCGATGAGCCGACCGCCCTCGATGATGCGCCCGCCCCGGCCCACCGGCAACCCGGGGCGGGCGCACCCGCGCCCGCCGGAACGCCGCCCGGAAAAGCACCTGGGCCACGGCTCGCGAACACCACCGCGCTTCCACCCGTGAACACCACCGCACGCCCTCCCGGAACACCGCCGGCTCCCTCTCGGCCGGAACATCGCCCGCCCCTCCCGGCCGGAACACCACCCGGAGCCCTGCAGGACGCGCCTTCCGGTCACCGCCCGGAACCCCACCGGTCACCGCCCGGAACCCCGCCCGGAGCCCCACCGGGCCCGCCCCCTCCAGCCCCACCCGGAGCCCCGCCCCCGCCCCGTGAGCGATCGTCGACGATCGCTCGACGTGCGGCGGTCACCCGCCTGTCGTAGCGTGATCCCGACGGCCACCCAAGCCGTGGCGGATCGTTTCCGCCCACGAACGGCCGAGGCCCTTCGTCTCCACACGGGCCCCGGAAACAGTCTTCGACGGTCGGCCCGTCCGCGCCCGCTCCAGGGACACCTGACCCGGCGCCGGAATCCACCAGTCCGCCACATCCACGCAGCGCCGCGTGCGAACGGCGGCGGTGCCCGTCCCCGGCCGACCGACGCCCCTGATCCCTTCGCGGGCACCGGGCGTGTGGACCAAATCCGCTAGGAGGAGTTCCATGGCGGTTCTCTGCAAGCCGGCCATCGCGGTTCCCGAGCACGTCATCACCAACGAGGAAACCCTTGAGCTGGCCCGACGGCTGCACGGCGACCACCCGCAACTCGACCTGGTCCTGCGCCTGATCGAGCACACCGGGGTACAGAAGCGGCACCTGATCCAGCCGATCGAGAAGGTGCTCCAGCACCCCGGCTTCGACGCCCGCAGCATCACGTACGAGGAACACACCAAGGCCCGGGTGCCCGCGGTCGTCCGCCAGGCGCTCGACCAGGCCGAACTGGAGCCGGACCAGATCGACTTGATCGTCTACGTCTCCTGCACCGGCTTCATGATGCCGCCGCCGACCGCCTGGCTCATCGGCGAGATGGGCTTCCGTCCGCAGACCCGCCAGCTGCCGATCGCCCAGCTCGGCTGCGCCGCGGGCGGCGCCGCCGTCAACCGCGCCCACGACTACTGCACGGCGTACCCCGACGCCAATGTGCTCATCGTGGCCTGCGAGTTCTGCTCGCTCTGCTACCAGCCCACCGACCTCGGCGTCGGATCCCTGCTGTCCAACGGGCTGTTCGGCGACGGCATAGCCGCCGTCGTGCTCCGCGGCAACGGCGGTACCGGGGTACGGCTGGAGCGGAACGGCTCGTTCATCATCCCGGACACCGAGGACTGGATCTCCTACGCGGTCCGGTCCACCGGCTTCCACTTCCAGCTCGACAAGCGGGTGCCCGGCACGATGGAACCGCTCGCGCCGGCCCTGGAGGCGGTCGCCGAGGAGAACCAGTGGAACGCCGGGAAGATGGACTTCTACATCATCCACGCGGGCGGCCCGCGCATCCTGGACGACCTGAGCCACTTCCTGGACGTGCCGCCCGAGGCGTTCCGCTTCAGCCGCGCCACGCTCACCGAGTACGGCAACATCGCCAGCGCCGTGGTGATCGACGCCCTCGGCCGGATGTTCGACGAGGCATCGGCGCTCGAAGGCCACCGCGGTCTGATGGCCGGATTCGGGCCGGGCATCACCGCCGAGATCTCCCTGGGCACCTGGACCTCAGCGTCCGAATCCGAACTCTGAGGGTGCGCGGGTCCGCGGGTGGCCGCGCTCCCGTCCCGGCCACGGACC
>NZ_JBHJQP010000238.1:0-9704 GCF_042262625.1 Streptomyces sp. NPDC056347
GGGGCCCCGTCCGCTGCTCCGGTGACGAACCGGCCCGCGCCTCCGCCCGGACCGTCAGCACGTCCAGGCGGCCCTCGCGGGTCAGCCGCAGCTGGAAGTGGGGCGCCACCCCCGGCGTACGGAGCACGATCTCCTCGATCTGCGTCGGATACAGGTTCACTCCGCGCAGGATCACCAGATCGTCGCTGCGGCCGGTCACCTTCTCCATCCGCCGGAAGACCCGGGCGGTGCCCGGCAGCAGCCGGGTCAGGTCCCGGGTGCGGTAACGGATCACCGGCATCGCCTCCTTGGTGAGCGAGGTGAAGACCAGTTCACCCTCCTCGCCCTCGGGCAGCACCTCGCCGGTGAGCGGATCGACCACCTCGGGATAGAAGTGGTCCTCCCAGATGTGCAGCCCGTCCTTGGTCTCGACGCACTCCTGCGCCACCCCGGGCCCCATCACCTCGGAGAGCCCGTAGATGTCGACCGCGTCGATCGCGAACCGCTCCTCGATCTCCCGCCGCATCTCCTGCGTCCACGGCTCGGCGCCGAAGATGCCGGTCCTCAGCGAGGTGGTACGGGGGTCGACGCCCTGCCGCTCGAACTCGTCGAGCAGCGTCAGCATGTACGACGGGGTCACCATGATGATCTCGGGGCGGAAGTCCTGGATCAGCTGGACCTGGCGGGCGGTCATGCCCCCCGAGGCCGGAATGACCGTGCAGCCGAGCCGCTCCGCCCCGTAGTGCGCGCCGAGTCCTCCGGTGAACAGGCCGTATCCGTAGGCCACATGGACCTTCATGCCGGGGCGTCCGCCGGCGGCGCGGATGGATCGGGCGACCACATCGGCCCAGATGTCCAGATCCCGTTCGGTGTAGCCGACGACGGTGGGGCGGCCCGTGGTCCCGCTGGAGGCGTGGATGCGCCGGACCCGCTCCTCGGGGACGGCGAACATGCCGAAGGGGTAGTTGTCCCGCAGGTCGGCCTTGGTCGTGAAGGGGAAACGGGCGAGGTCCGCGAGGGTGCGGCAGTCCTCCGGGCGCAGCCCGGCGCGGTCGAGGGCGGCACGGTAGTGGCCGACGTTCTCGTACGCGTGGTGCAGCGTGGCTTGCAGCCGCTCCAGCTGGAGCGCCTCCAGCTCGTCCCGGCCCAGTCGTTCCGCGTCGTCCAGCAGGGGCGTCATCGGGATCTCCCTCCTCCGAGCAACGACCGATCATTCGGTCGATCTTTCGATAGCAGTAATTCAGGCCGGTCCGGCGGATGGCAAGAGGTGCGGCACCGTTGATCGCGATCGGTACTTCGCTCATACCGAACAGGGCCGCACCGCCCGGCCGGTGCTGTTTGGATGGCGGGCATGCCGATCTTCCACGCATACGACGGGACCGAACTCTCCTACCGCCTCCTGGGGGAGGGCGCACCGCTGATCTGCCTGCCCGGCGGGCCGATGCGGGCGGGCGAGTACCTGGGGGACCTCGGCGGGCTCGCCGCCCGCCGCCGGCTCGTGGTGCCGGACCTGCGCGGCTCCGGGGACTCCGCGGTGCCGGACGATCCGTCGACGTACCGCTGCGACCGGCTGGTCGACGATGTCGAGGCACTGCGCGAACACCTCGGCGAGGAGCGCGTCGACCTGCTCGCCCACTCCGCCGCCGGCAACCTCGCCGCGCTCTACGCGGCCCGTCACCCGGGACGGCTGCGCACGCTGACGCTGGTCACCCCCGGCGCCCTCGCGGTGGGCATCGAGTCCACCGAGCAGGACTGGCGCGAGACGAGCGAGCTGCGCCGCGACGAGCCCTGGTACCCGCGGGCGCGGGCCGCCCTGGACGCCTTCCTGGCGGGCGGCACCTGGGAGGAGGCCCGCGACGCCGTCGCACCGCTCACCTACGGGCGCTGGGACGAGGCCGCCCGGGCCCATGCCGCCGCCGGTCCCGGGTTGACCAACTCCGCGGCCGCCGCCCACTACTACGCGGACGGGGCCTTCGACCCGCCTGCCACCAGGGCCGCGCTGGGCGAGGTCACCGCACCCGTCCTGGTCCTCGCGGGGGAGTGCGACGCGGGGCCCACCCCGGACCGTGCCGCCGAGCTGGCCGCCCTCTTCCCCGACGCCGAGTTCGTCGTCCAGCGCGGCGCCGCCCACTTCCCCTGGCTGGACGACCCGGGCGCCTTCGTCCGTACGGTGGAGGCCTTCCTCGACCCCGGCGTGCACAGTGTGCACGCCGGGGGAACCCGGCTCGCCTACCGGGTGTGGGGCGAGCCGACGGCGCCGCCCGTGGTCCTCGCCCACGGCCGCTGCGGCGACAGCCGCACCTGGACCCGGATCGCCGAGGACCTCGCCGACGAGTACCGGGTGTACGCCTTCGACTTCCGCGGCCACGGGCTCAGCGACTGGCCCGGCCGCTACTCCTTCGAGCTGTTCCGGGATGATCTGCACGCCTTTCTCGAAGCCCGCAACCTGGCCGGGGCCACCGTCGTCGGTCACTCCGTGGGGGGCGCGGCCGCCTGTCTGCTCGCGGAGCGGGAGCCCGGGCTGATCGGGCGGCTCGTCCTGGAGGAGATGCCGCCGCCGTTCCCGCTCGACCCGCCCCGCGCCCCCGCCGTACGGCCCGACGGGGAGCTGGACTACGACTGGCCGGTGGTGCCGGCGACCGACGCGCAGCTGAACGCGCCGGACCCCGGTATGCGGGACCGCCTCGGTGACATCACCGCCCCGACCCTCGTCATCGGCGGCGGCCCCACCAGCCATGTCGACCAGGAGCGGCTGGTCTGGCTGGCGGGGCGGATACCCGGCGGCCGGTTCCGGAGCATCGACGCCGGCCATCTCGTCCACACCGACCGCCCCGACACGTTCCTCGCGGCACTGAAGGAGTTCGGCCTGTCCTGAACGGCCGGTGGACCGTGACCGGCGGGCGGCGGTGACGGGTCAGGTGCGGTGCAGCAGGGAGGACAGGACCTCGTACAGCGTCTGCTCGGCATCCGCCACCGGGCCCGCCGACCGCCAGGCCACGAAGGCATCGGGGCGCACCAGGACGGCGCCCTGGCGCGTCGTCCCGTGCGCCTCGGCCCAGTCCACGCCGTTCTCCGGCTCCAGATCGGCGCCCGGACCGATGCCGTACGCCGGGAGCCGCACCGAGAGCCGGGCGGCGACCCGGGCCGCCGCCCGGCGCCACACCTCGTCCTCACCGTCCGTGAGCAGCACCAGCGTCTGCTCGTACAGATCGAGTGTGGACTTGCGCTCGCTGCCCTGACGGACCCACAGATGCGGAGCGCGACTACCCGGTTCACCGTTCAACCGCACACCCTGCGGGACCACCGGCGCCTCGGGGTCGGCGCCCAGCACCGCGCCCCGGACGTAGCGGTATCCCAGCGCCACGCTCAGCATGCCGCCCTGCCGTCCGCCGCCCACCCCGGGCGCCGCCGCGTAACCCGGGTGGCTGTGCTCGCCGGAGCGCGCCGACGCCCGCGCACTGGTCGCCCGGGCCACCGGAAGCCGTTCCGCCTCGTAGCTGTCCAGCAGCCCCGGGCCCGCCTCGCCCTTCAGCACGGCCGCCAGCTTCCAGGCCAGGTTGTGCGCGTCCTGGATGCCGGTGTTGGAACCGAACGCCCCGGTGGGGGACATCTCGTGCGCCGAGTCACCGGCGAGGAAGACCCGCCCGGAGGCGTACCGCTCGGCGACCCGTTCGGCGGCATGCCAGGGAGCCTTGCCGGTGATCTCGATGTCGAGGTGCGGCGCGCCCACCGCCGTACGGATGTGCCGGGCACACCGCTCGTCGGTGAAGTCCTCCAGCGTCTCGCCGAGTTCGGGCTTCCACGGCGCGTGGAACACCCAGTCCCGCTTGTTGTCGACCGGCAACAGGGCGCCGTCCGCCTCGGGGTTGGTGAGGTAGCAGACGATGAAGCGCCGGTCCCCGAGCACATCGGCGAGCCGCAGCGAGCGGAAGGTGATGCTGACGTTGTGGAAGAGGTCACCGGGGCCGGTCCGGCCGATGCGCAGCTGGTCGCGGACGGGGCTGCGCGGGCCGTCGGCCGCGACGAGGTAGTCCGCGTGCACACTGATGTGCTCGCCGGTCTCCCTGTTCTTCAGCGCCGCGTGCACACCCGAGGGGTCCTGGTCGAAGCTCTGCATCTCGGTCGAGAACCGCAGATCGCCGCCCTGCCCGCGGGCCTGCTCCAGCAGCACCGGCTCCAGATCGTTCTGGCTGCACAGGCACCAGCCGGTCGGGCTGAAGCGGCCGATCCCGCCGCCCGGGTCGATCTCCTTGAACAGCCACTCCTGGTCGTCCCCGGTCAGCGAACCCGCTTGCAGGATGCCGTGGTTGTCGGCCAGGACGGTGGCCGCCCGGCGGATGCCCTCCTCGGCGCCCGCCGTGCGGAACACCTCCATCGTGCGGACGTTGTTGCCACGGCCGCGCGGGTGCGTCGAGGTGGCCCGGTGCTTCTCGACCAGCAGGTGTTCGATCCCGAGCCGGCCGAGGAAGAGTGACGTGGACAGGCCCACCAGGGAGCCGCCCACGATGAGGACCGGTACGCGAATGTCGACGTTCTCGTTCATCAGCTGCTCCTGCTCCAACGCCGTTCGGATGCATTGTTCAATGCCCTGGTGAGAGCGGTTCGGACGGCTGCTCACCTGAACGGTTCATAAATCTCGCGCCACCCGGACCAGCGTTTCACGATCGGTCACGGAGACGATGCCCGCGCCCCTGACGCGGACCACGCACGTTCGCCGGGAGAGACCCCGCTCCGAAACCACTCGCCAACCGACGGCCGGTGGCAGGCCGGCAGGCCCGCCCACCGGACCGTCTCGAAGGAGTTCGAACGATGACCACCACCCTCTCGGAACGGATCTCCCAGTCGGCCTTCGACGGCTCCCGGCTCCGTGTCGTCCTCCTCCTGGACCTCTACGACGGAGCCCAGAAGGAGTTCCTGGAGGCCTACGAACACATGCGCAACCAGGTGGCCTCCGTCCCCGGGCACCTCAGCGACCAGCTCTGCCAGTCCATCGAGAACCCCTCCCAGTGGCTGATCACCAGCGAGTGGGACAGCGCGCCCCCCTTCCTCGCCTGGGTGAACAGCGAGGAGCACGTCGCCACCGTCCAGCCGCTGCACAACTGCGTACGCGACACCCGGTCGCTGCGCTTCAGCGTCCTGCGGGAGACCGGCAAGGCCTTCGAGATGGCGCCCGAGGCGGCCAAGGGCCGTCTCCAGGCGTCCCCCCGCCTGGGCGACGGGGTGGTGCGGCACGCGCTCACCTTCACCGTGCGCCCCGGCACGGAGGAGATTGTCGCGAAGATCCTCGCCGACTACGAGTCCCCCAACGCCCGGGTCGACGCCGGGACCCGGCTGCGCCGCACCTCGCTCTTCATGCACGGCAACCGTGTCGTGCGGGCCGTCGAGGTCGAGGGCGACCTGCTTGCCGCGCTGCGGCACGTCGCCCGGCAGCCCGAGGTCAGGGCCGTCGAGGAGGCGATCAATCCGTATCTGGAGCAGGACCGGGACCTCAGCGACCCGGACTCCGCCCGGATGTTCTTCACCCGGGCGGCGCTCCCCACCGTCCACCACGTGACCGCGGGCCGGCACCGGGCGGAGGACGTCCGCCGCCACGCCCTCTTCTACCAGGCCAAGGAGGGCTGCGGCATGGCCCTCGCCCGGCTCCTCGCCGAGCAGGACGAGGAGGCCGCGGAGAACCCGGACAGCATCATCGAGAGCAGCACCATCTTCCAGCGCGACGACGTCGTCGTCCGCCTCCTCGAAGCGGTCGGACCGATCGACGCCAGGGCCGCCCAGGTGGTCGGCGTCGACGGCACCGGCAGGGAGGCCCGGCTCGGACGTCTCCTCGAAGGCGACACCGTGCCCACGGACGGGCCGGGGCTCGCGCGCTTCCTGGAGGAGTCCGAGATGACCCTGATCACGGATCGGCGGGCCATGGAGTCCTGACCGCGCATCCGCACCCTGGGGGGTTCTCGCTCAACCCGTCGACTCAACACGCAATGCGCCAGGAGGAGAACAGACATGACCACGCACCGGCCACGCATCGTGGACCTCAGCGAGACGCAGCCCAACCGCAGGCGCGGCGGTGATCTCCGCGCCATGCTCACGCCCACCGCGGTCGGGGCCACCAGCGGCTTCATGGGGCTGGCGATCGTTCAGCCCGGCGAGCGCATCGGCGAGCACTACCACCCGTACTCCGAGGAGTTCGTGTACGTGGTGAACGGTCTGCTCGAGGTGGACCTGGACGGTGAGCCGTACCGGATGCGCCCCGACCAGGGGCTGCTCATCCCGCCCCATGTGCGCCACCGGTTCCGCAACGTGGGCGACATCGAGGCGCGCATGGTCTTCCACCTCGGCCCGCTCGCCCCCCGCCCGGAACTCGGCCACGTCGACACCGAGCACACCGAGTCCGCCGACGTCGCCCCGCCGGAACGAACGGAGGCCGCCTCATGACCCGCCGCGTGGCGGTCACCGGCGTCGGCGTCGTCGCCCCCGGCGGCATCGGCGCCCCCGCCTTCTGGGACCTCCTCGCCAACGGACGTACCGCGACCAGGGGCATCACCCTCTTCGACCCGACCGGCTTCCGCTCCCGGATCGCCGCCGAGTGCGACTTCGACCCGGCGGCCCACGGGCTGGACGCCGACACCGTCGCGCGGCAGGACCGCTACGTCCAGTTCGCGCTGGTGGCGGCCCGGGAGGCGCTGGCCGACGCGGGCCTGGACCCGGAGAGGACGGACCCCTGGCGCATGGGGGTGTCGCTGGGCACGGCGGTGGGCGGCACCACCCGGCTGGAGCACGACTACGTCGCCGTCAGCGAGCGCGGTGCCCGCTGGGACGTCGACCACCAGAAGGCCGGCCACCATCTGGAACGCGCGTTCTCGCCCAGCACCCTGGCCTCCGCGGTGGCCGAACAGGTCGGCGCGCACGGCCCGGTGCAGACCGTCTCCACGGGCTGCACCTCCGGTCTCGACGCGATCGGCTACGGCTTCCAGTCCGTCGAGGAGGGCCGCGTCGACATCTGCGTCGCCGGGGCGTCCGACTCACCGATCACCCCGATCACCGTGGCGTGCTTCGACGCGATCAAGGCCACCTCGGCCAACAACGACGACGCCGAGCACGCCTCCCGGCCGTTCGACGCGCGCCGGGACGGCTTCGTGATGGGCGAGGGCGGCGCCGTCCTGGTCCTGGAGGAACTGGAGCACGCCCGCGCCCGCGGCGCCACGGTGTACTGCGAGATCTCCGGCTACGCCACCTTCGGCAACGCGTACCACATGACCGGGCTCACCCCCGAGGGCCTGGAGATGGCCGAGGCGATCAACCGGGCACTGGCCCACGCCCGGATGGACGGCTCGCGGATCGACTACGTCAACGCCCACGGCTCGGGCACCAAGCAGAACGACCGGCACGAGACGGCCGCCGTGAAGCGGGCCCTGGGCGCCCACGCCTTCGACATCCCGATGAGCTCGATCAAGTCCATGGTCGGCCATTCACTGGGAGCGATCGGAGCGATAGAAATCGCGGCCTGCGTACTCGCCCTGGTGCACCAGACGGTGCCGCCGACGGCGAACTACGAGAGCCCCGACCCCGAATGCGATCTCGACTACGTGCCGCGTACCGCACGGCCCCTGAAGCTGCGCAGCGTCCTCTCGGTGGGCAGCGGGTTCGGCGGATTCCAGTCCGCGGTGGCCCTGACCCGAACAGGTGGGAGGACACCATGAGCACCCGCAAGGCCCGGCGCACCGTCGTCACGGGCATCGGAGTGGTCGCCCCCAACGGCACCAACACCGAAGCCTTCTGGAAGCGGACCCACGAGGGCATGAGCGTCCTGGACCGGGTCACCCGGGAGGGCTGCGAGCACCTGCCCCTGCGGGTCGCCGGCGAGGTGCGGGGATTCGAGGCCGCGCAGCTGATCGAGGAGCGCTACCTCGTCCAGACCGACAAGTTCACGCACTTCGCGATGGCCGCCGCCGACATCGCGCTGGAGGACGCCCGGCTCGGCCGTGCCGACTACGAGAACTCGCCCTTCGACGTGGGAGTGGTGACGGCCGCCGGATCGGGCGGCGGTGAGTTCGGCCAGCGCGAGCTCCAGCGGCTCTGGGGCCAGGGCTCCACCTACGTGGGCCCGTACCAGTCGATCGCCTGGTTCTACGCGGCCAGCACCGGCCAGATCTCCATCCGGGGCGGCTTCAAGGGGCCGTGCGCGGTGGTGGCCAGCGACGAGGCGGGCGGCCTGGACGCGCTGGCGCACGCCGCCCGCTCGATCCGCGGCGGTGCCGAAGCGGTGGTGGTCGGTGCGGCGGAGGCCCCGCTGGCGCCGTACTCGGTCGTCTGCCAGCTCGGCTACGAGGACCTGAGCACCGAGGAGGACCCGACCCGCGCCTACCGGCCGTTCACCTCGGACGCCCGTGGCTTCGTACCGGCCGAGGGCGGCGCCATGCTGGTGGTCGAGGAGGAGCGGTCGGCGCTCCGGCGCGGCGCCAAGGTGCGGGCCGAACTCGCCGGTCACGCGGCCACGTTCACCGGCGCGGCCCGGTGGGAGGAGTCCCGGGAGGGCCTCGCCCAGGCGATCATCGGCGCCCTGCGGGAGGCCGACTGCGCGCCCGAGGAGATCGATGTCGTCTTCGCGGACGCCCTCGGCGTGCCCGCGGCCGACCGGGCCGAGGCGCTGGCGATCGCCGACGCCCTCGGCATGCACGGCAGCAGGGTGCCGGTGACGGCGCCCAAGACCGGGATCGGACGCGCCTACTGCGGGGCGCCGGTGCTGGACGTGGCCGCCGCGGTGCTCTCGATGGAGAACGCGCTCATACCGCCCACCCCGAACGTCTTCGAGGTGTGCCACGACATCGATGTGGTGACCGGCAGCGCCCGCCCCGCCGAACTGCGCACGGCGCTGGTGCTGAGCCGCGGGCTCATGGGCTCGAACGCGGCGATGGTGCTGCGGGGCATCACCGACCCCCGAACGTGACAAGGAGAAGTCCTGATGACCGACCGACTGACCTACACGGAACTCGCCGCCCTGATGAAGAAGGGCGCCGGGGTCACCGTCGATCCGCGCGACATGGAACAGCGCCCCGGTTCGGCCTTCGACGAGTACGGCCTGGACTCGCTGGGCCTGCTCGGCATCGTGGGCGTGCTGGAGAACCGGCACGGCCGGGCGCTGCCGGCCGACGCCGACCGCTGCAAGACCCCGCAGGAGTTCCTCGACCTCGTCAACAACAGCCTCATGACAGGAGCCTGACGTGCCCGGACACACCGAGAACGAGATCGTCATCGCCGCCCCGCTGGACCTGGTCTGGGACGTGACCAACGACCTGGAGAACTGGCCCCGGCTGTTCAGCGAGTACGCCGCGGTCGAGATCATCGAGCGGGACGGGGACAGCACCACCTTCCGGCTGACGATGCACCCCGACGAGAACGACAAGGTGTGGAGCTGGGTCTCCGAGCGGACCGTGGACCGCGCCGCGCGCACCGTACGGGCCCGCCGCGTGGAGCCCGGTCCCTTCCAGCACATGAACATCCGCTGGGAGTACGCGGAGGTGCCCGGCGGAACCAGGATGCACTGGGCGCAGGACTTCGCGATGCGTCCCGACGCCCCCGTGGACGACGCCTGGATGACCGACAACATCAACCGCAACTCCAAGATCCAGATGGAGCTGATCCGGGACAGGATCGAGCAGCGCGACCGGGAGCGGCGCACCGCCCCGGTCGGGGCCAACTGACCCGCCACCCGTACACGGTCCGCCGCC
>NZ_JBHJQP010000239.1:0-9686 GCF_042262625.1 Streptomyces sp. NPDC056347
GTCGTCGGCGTGGCGGCCGGGGGCGTGCCGCCGGCGCGGGGCGAGGTGGTGGTGTTCGGGTACGGCGAGGAGGCCGGCGGATGCGGGCTGCCAGCCGAGTTTGTGGAGGTCGAGGGTGACGCTGCGTACCGCACCGGCACGCCGCAAGGCGCCGGGCTCTGATCCGCCGGGCACAGGCCCCGGGGCCGTGCCTTTCTCAGTCGGGATGCTTTCCGCTCTTCAGGGCCACGCCGACACAGGCCAGTCCGAGCAGTACGGTCAGGCCGCCGACGATGACGTTGTTCAGGACGATGCCGATGCCGGGGCTGCTGCCGACGATCCATGTGGCAAGGATGATCCAGACGCCCATGAGGCAGATGGCTCCGCTCAGGCCGTACATGCGCTCCGGCATGACGGTGAACCCGAGGCCGAGCACGGCGATCGCGATGCCCATGATCAGGTTGTGGGTCGCGAGGGCGGACTGGGTCGCCGTGAAGTGCAGCACCCACGGCGAGATGGCGCAGTACAGGCCGACCAGGAACACCGGTGCGTCCACCAGGGCCACGTCCCGGCCACCGAGCATGCGGGCGTAGCGGTCCCGCATCTCGTGGACATCGGGGTGGGTGGCCATGTCATGGCCGGTGTGCGAGAGGTTCGACATGAGGTGGTCTCCTTCCCTCCTGCGGACCGGGTCGTCACTCCTCCGAGATGAGCGGCCCGTAATGCCATTCTGCGCTTATTTCGAACTTATGTGTAGATTTGCGAACCCCTTTGACCCGCATCCCGGTATCAGGTCCGGTAGGCTGACCGGCTGCGAAGGGGAGTAGCCCCGCAATACCGGTCGTCGACACACTGGAGCCCTCGGGTTCCCGGTGGCCGGGCCCGCTTCCGGGTTCTGGATGTGGGCGGGCGAGACCTTCGGCCCATTGCCGATGACGTATATCAGCGTGTCGGCGGGGTCGAAGCTGCCGCCGCCCCGCGCGCTGGTCGTCCTCGAAGCCCCCGCCGGTGCGGGAAGGCCGGACGATACCCGTGATCCATTTCGTACTGCTCATCGTGTGCGCGGTGGCGATCTACCTCTCCTGTGAGTGGTTCGTCAACGCGGTGGAATGGCTGGGCGAGCGCCTGAACGTGGGGAAGACGGCGGTCGGCACGATCCTGGCCGCCTTCGGCACCGCCCTGCCCGAATCAGTGGTCACCCTGGTCGCGGTGACCACCGGCGCCACCGACGAGGCCAAGAACATCGGCGTCGGCGCCGCGATGGGCGGCCCCCTCGCGCTGGCCACCGTCGCCTACGGCGTGACCGGAGCGATGCTGCTGCTCAAGCGCCGCAGGGAGCGTGCCGCCGTCCTCGTCGGCGCCGGTGGCCCCGGCCCGGATCCCGCCCCGTCGAACGGCGAGGCGCTGGGGGACGCGAAGGACATGAAGCGCCTGGCCAAGGACCAGAAGTGGTTCCTGCCGATCTTCGTCGTGAAGGTCTCGCTCGGCCTGGTGGCCTTCGCGTTCAAGCCCGCCCTGGGCGTGCTGTTCTTCGCCGCGTACGCGGTCTATTTCTGGCGGGAGATCCGCAGCAGCCGCGCCGACGACGACGCGGAGGACGAGGAGGAGCTGGAGCCGCTGAAGCTCCAGCCCAAGGCCGCCTCTCCGGCGACCTGGGCCGTGGCCGTGCAGACCCTGGCGGCCCTCGTGGTGATCTTCTTCGCCGCGCACTTCTTCGTGAAGCAGCTGGATGTCATCGGCCCGATGCTGGGCCTGTCCGCGACGGTCACCGCGCTGCTGCTCTCCCCGGTCGCCACCGAACTGCCCGAGATCATGAACGCGGTGATCTGGGTGCGGCAGGGCAAGACCAGGCTGGCGCTCGCCAACATCTCCGGCTCCATGATGATCCAGGCCACCGTGCCCAGCGGCATCGGCCTGATCTTCACCCGCTGGCACTTCGACGGCGCCCTGCTGTGGTCCGGCCTCATCACGACGGCAGCGATCGTCTATCTCCTGCTGACCATGCGCGCCCACAAACTCACCCCTGCTCGTCTCGCCGTCGCGACCGGCTTCTACGTCGTCTTCGCGGTGGGGCTGATCCCCATCCTCGGTTGACCCACGGGCTGCTCGCTCGCACCGCTGCGGGCGGGCAGCCCGTCTGCGGCATGGCTCGTCCGCCCGCCTTGTCACGCTCATCGCAGTCCGTGGGCGCAGGCCGCCCACTCCAGCTCGTCACGGCTCGGCGAGAAGAACAGATGCAGCTCGTGCGCGAGGTATCCCGGTCAGGCCCCGGAAACGGCACGAAGCGCGGTTCACCCCAGGCCGCGTGCGCGCTCGAAGCGGGCCCGCGCCTCCGCCAGGCCGACGAGCGGGGCCGGATAGCCGAGCGCGGCCCGGCGGGGCTCGGGCAGCTTCCACGGCTCGTGGATCTCGTGGCCCGCCAGTTCCGCGAGCTCCGGAACCCAGCGGCGTACGTAGCTGCCGTGCGGGTCGAGACGCCTGCCCTGGGCCACCGGGCTCAGGACCCGGTTGGGGCGCGTATCGGTGCCGGTGCCCGCCATCCACTGCCAGTTGAGCTGGTTGTTCGCCAGGTCGCCGTCGACCAGCAGGTCCAGGAAGTGCCGGGCGCCCACCCGCCAGTCCACGTAGAGCGTCTTGGTGAGGAAGCTCGCCACGAGCATCCGGCCCCGGTTGTGCATCCAGCCCTCGTGGGCCAGTTGCCGCATCGCGGCGTCGACCAGTGGATAACCGGTGCGCCCCGCCCGCCAGGCGGCGATCTCCTCCGCGTCGGACCGCCACTGGTCGTGCCGGGTGCGGTAGTCCTCCCGGGCGGCGTCCGGGAGGGCGGCGAGCACCTGGTGGTGGAAGTCCCGCCAGGCCAGCTGCCGTACGAACGCGTCGGCGCCCGGTCCGCCCCGCCGCCTCGCCCGGTCGACCGCTTCGGCCGCCGAGAGGGAGCCGAAGTGGAGGTGGGGGGAGAGCCGGGAGGTCCCGTCGGCGGCCGGGTCGTCGTGGGCGTTCCCGTAGTCGGCGAGCGGACCGCGCAGCCAGGACGCCAGCAGCCCGCGGCCGGTCGTCTCGCCGCCCCTGGCGAGCCCGGGGGAGGTGCCGGTCACCTCCGCCCGGTCCGGCAGCGGGTCCGACGCCACTTCGTCCGGCAGCCGCACCGTACGCGGCGCCTCCAGCGTCCCTCGCACCCCTGCCTCCTCCCAGCGGCGGAAGTAGGGCGTGAACACCGCATAGTGGTCGCGGCCCGCCGGTACGACCCGCCCCGGGGCGAGGGCGGTGACCACCGCGTCGTGTACGTGCAGGGTGCAGTCGACGGCCGCCAGAGCGGTGCGCAGCCGGTGCTCCCGGCGGGCCGCGTAGCCGCTCACCCCGGCGGCGATATGCAGGCTGTGCGCGCCGGTCGCCACGGCCACGGCGCGGGCGGCGGCCACCACCTCGCCCTCGCGGACGACGAGTCGCCCGCCCCGGCGGCGCAGCCCCGCATCGAGATCGGCGAGGCAGTCGGCGAGGAACGCCCGCCGGTTCGGCGCGTCGAAGCCGGTCCGGCGGATGCCCCGGTCGCGCACGAACAGTGGTACGACGGCGTCCGCGTCGCGGATCGCGGCGCACAGCACCGGGTTGTCGTGCAGGCGCAGATCGGAGGTGAACAGCGCGATGGAGACGGTCATGGCGGATTCCTTTGCCCGGGATGCGAGATCCTTCCACGCTTTCCGAAATTCGCGATACATCGTGATATATGCCTGCGGGTGGGCGGGCGCGGAAAGCGATGGGGTGGCGCGGGGCTCAGGACGGCCGTGTGCCCCGGCCGGGGCCGGGGCACACGGGGTGGTGCGGTGTTACGCGGCGTTCTCCTGCTCGCGCTCCACCTGTGCGTTCCACTCGCGCTTGACCGAACGCCAGGCGTCGTCGTTCTGGCCGAGCCGCCAGTAGCCGGAGATGGACAGCTGGGGGAGCGGCACCCCGCGCTCCAGCCGCAGATGGCGGCGGATCTCCTTCACGAAGCCCGCCTCGCCGTGCACGAACGCCCGGACCTCGCCCGCCGGGAACTCCAGCCCCTTCACCGCGTCGACCAGCGCCTCGCCGACCGGACGTGCGCCGCGGTGCAGCCACGTCACCCCGATGCCGTCCGGGGTCGCGATCTTCTGCTGCTCCGTGGCGTCCGACACCTCGACGAACGCGTGCACCACCGCGCCCGCGGGCATCTGCTCCATGGCCGCGGCCACGGCGGGCAGTGCGCTCTCGTCGCCCACCAGCAGGTGCCAGTCCGCCGAGGCGTCGGGGCCGTAACCGCCGCCCGGTCCCAGGAACGTCACCCGCTCGCCCGGGACCGCCCGCATCGCCCAGGGCCCGGCGAGGCCCTCGTCGCCGTGGACCACGAAGTCGATCGCGAGCTCCCGGGCGACCGGGTCCCAGGACCGCACCGTGTAGGTACGGGTCGTGGGCCACAGCTCGCGCGGCTGCTCCTCGCGGATGCGGGCCATGTCGAAGGGGTGCGCGTAATCGGCGCCCTCGGGGGCGAAGCAGAGCTTGACGTAATGGTCGGTGTACCCGGAGAGCTCGAAACCGGCGAGGCCCTCGCCGCCGAGCACCACGCGCACCATGTGCGGGGTGATCCGCTCGGTGCGCACCACCTCGGCACTCCGCGCCGTGGGTGCCTGCCGCGCCGGTCGTTCTGCCACGAGGTTCTCCCTGATCCGATTGCTTAGGCTTACCTAAGCTAGCATCTCAGCCGGGCAGAGTGGAGAGCAGCCGCTGAAGGGCTCCGCCCAGCCCCCACCGCTTCGCCAGGGCTTCGAGGGCGGCGGGATCGCGCGGAGCGGCAGGCAACGCGGGATCGAAGTCCGGCAGCGGTACGTCGTCGGCGACCCGGACCACCTTGGGGGCGACCGCCACGTACTCCCGCGCCTCGTCGAGCCGTCTGCGCTGCGAGGGTGTCAGCCGGGACGACGGGTCGTCGACGGCGGCCATGATCCCGGCCAGGTCACCGAAGGCGTCCAGCAGTTTCGCCGCGGTCTTCTCGCCGATGCCGGGGACTCCCGGCAGCCCGTCGCTCGGGTCGCCGCGCAGCAGCGCCAGGTCGACGTATCCGGCGCCGTCCACCCCGTACTTCTCCCGGAGCCAGGCCTCGTCCGTCAGCTGGAGCGAGCCGACGCCCTTGATCGGGTAGAGCACCCGCACCCCGCGCGCGTCGTCGACCAGCTGGTAGAGGTCCCGGTCGCCGGTGATGATGTCCACCGGGCCGGTGGCGCGCCCGGTGAGCGTGCCGATCACATCGTCCGCCTCGTAGCCGGCGACGCCTACCCGGGCGATACCGAGCGCGTCCAGCACCTCCTCGATGACGGGCACCTGCGGGGCCAGCGTGTCCGGGGTCTCCTCCTCGTCGGGCAGGCCCTCGGCGGTCTCCGCGGCGACCCGGTGCGCCTTGTACGAGGGGATCAGCTCGACCCGCCAGTGCGGCCGCCAGTCCGCGTCCATGCAGGCCACCAGGGAGTCCGGCCGGTGGTCCTGCACCAGGCGGGCGATGAAGTCGAGCAGCCCGCGCACGGCGTTGACCGGCGTCCCGTCCGGTGCGCGCACCGAGTCGGGCACGCCGAAGTAGGCGCGGTAGTAGAGGGAGGCGGTGTCGAGGAGCATCAGGCGTCGCGTCACATCCCGATGATGCCGTACCCCGCTGACAGCGGCCCTCGCCAGCTCCGGCCGCCCCGAGCCCGGAACCCGGCGTACGCGTGGTGTCCATCCCCCGTTCGAGTGTGACCTGGGTCACTCTTGTGTTTGCCCCGTGTAAGTGAGGGCAGGCGCGCAGCCGGAGCGGAACACGTACCGGTTTCAACCAGTGCACGTGCCATGCGGACCGAATCCGCGCCGCTCCACGGTCTGCCGGAGGGGGTGGCAGACCGTTTTCGGTTCGACCCGCGAGGTGTATGTGTCCAGGCTGCAAGCCGAGCACTTGTACAAAGTGTTCGGCAGACGACCCGATCAAGCCGTGCAGAAGCTCGAGAGCGGCGCCGACCGCGACGAGCTGCGCACCGACGGAACGACCGCAGCGGTGATCGACGCCTCGTTCACCGTGGAGCCGGGACAGATCTTCGTCGTGATGGGTCTGTCCGGGTCCGGCAAGTCCACGTTGCTGCGCATGCTCAACGGACTTCTGGAGCCCACGGCCGGACGTGTGCTGTTCGACGGCCAGGACCTGACCGCCCTGAGCCCCGCCGAGCTGCGCCATGTCCGGTCCTCCAGGATCAGCATGGTCTTCCAGCACTTCGCGCTCTTTCCCCACCGCAGCGTGCTGGAGAACGCCGCGTACGGCCTGGAGGTCCAGGGCGTACCGCGTGCCGAGCGGGAGAAGCGCGCCGCCGAGGCGCTGGAGCTCACCGGCCTCGCCGGCTGGGAGAAGTCCTGGCCCGACGAGCTGTCCGGCGGCATGCAGCAGCGCGTCGGCCTGGCCCGCGCCCTGGCCACCGACGCCGACCTGCTGCTGATGGACGAGTCCTTCAGCGCACTCGACCCGCTGATCCGCCGCGACATGCAGGACCAGCTCCTCGAACTGCAGAAGCGGCTGAAGAAGACCATCGTCTTCATCACCCACGACCTCAACGAGGCCATGCGCCTCGGCGACCGCATCGCCGTCATGCGCGACGGGCGGATCGTCCAGCTCGGCACCGCCGAGGACATCCTGGTCACCCCGGCCAACGACTACGTCGCCTCCTTCACCCAGGACGTCGACCGGACCCGGGTGCTGACCGCGGGCGCCATCATGGCCGAACCGCACACCGTCATGGGCACCGGCTCGGACGGCGGCGCGGAGCTGCGCACCCCCGCCGACGTGATCGAGGCCGCCCCCGCCACCGTCAGCGAGTCCACGCCGATCATCGAGCTCTTCACGCCCTGCTCGCAGGGCGGGGCGGCCGTCGCCGTCACCGATGCCAAGGGCAAGCTCGTCGGAGTCGTCCCGCCCGCCCGGCTGCTCGCCGTCCTCGGTGAGCCGATGACCCCCATCGAGGCCCCGCGCGACATCGCGGCCGACGCCGTCGCCACGAAGAAGGTGGCCAGTGTTTAGGCTCCACCTCGGCGACTGGGTCGACTCCGCCGTCGACTGGCTCCAGACCCACCTGGCCTGGCTCTTCGACGCGATCAGCTCCGTCGTCAGCGGCATGTTCGACGGCATAGCCGCCGTGCTCTCCGCCCCCGCACCACTGCTCTTCGCGGGCATCGTCGCCGTCATCGCCTGGTGGCTGCGCGGCCTGCTCGCCGGTGTGCTCGCCTTCGCCGGCTTCGCCCTCATCGACTCCGTCGAGCTGTGGGACGAGGCGATGGACACCGTCACCCTGGTGCTCGTCGCCACCATCATCGCGCTGGTGCTCTCCGTGCCGCTGGGCATCTGGGCGTCCCGCTCCAAGACGGTCAGCGCGATCACCCGGCCGGTCCTGGACTTCATGCAGACCATGCCCGCCATGGTCTATCTGATCCCCGGCGTCATCTTCTTCGGCGTCGGCGTGGTGCCCGGCATCATCGCCACCATCATCTTCTCGCTGCCTCCGGGCGTCCGGATGACCGAGCTCGGCATCCGCCAGGTCGACGCCGAACTCGTCGAGGCGGCCGAGGCGTTCGGCACCACCCGGCGCAACACCCTGCTCCGGGTCCAGCTGCCGCTCGCCCTGCCCACGATCATGGCCGGGATCAACCAGGTCATCATGCTGGGCCTGTCCATGGTGGTCATCGCCGGCATGGTCGGCGGCGGCGGCCTCGGCGGAGCCGTCTACCGGGCCATCGGCAACGTGGACGTCGGCCTCGGCTTCGAGGCGGGCATCTCCATCGTCATCGTGGCGATGTACCTGGACCGGATGACCAGCGCGCTCGGCCGCGAGGTCTCCCCGCTGGCCCGCCGCGCGCTCGCCAGGGCACAGGCCATGTCCGGCGGCCTCAAGATCTGGAACCACCGTCCGCAGCCCGTCGTCGCCGTCTCCGGCGTCGTGATCCTCGCGCTCGTCGCGGGCGCGCTGGGCGTCTTCGGCTCCTCCGGCACGGACAAGTCCGAGGACACCGCGGGCGACGCGAAGATCGGCGCCGGCAAGAAGATCAGCATGGGCTACATCCCGTGGGACGAGGGCATCGCCTCCACCTTCCTCTGGAAGGAGATGCTGGAACGGCGCGGCTTCGAGGTCGACGTCAAGCAGTACGAGGCCGGCGCGCTCTACACCGGCATGGCCAACGGCCAGATCGACTTCGAGACCGACTCCTGGCTCCCGGTCACCCACGCCAGCTACTGGAAGAAGTACCAGGACCGCCTGGAGGACCTGGGTTCCTGGTACGGCCCCACCTCGCTGGAGCTGGCCGTCCCCGCGTACCTGAAGGACGTCACGTCCCTGGACGACCTCAAGGGCAAGGGCGCGCAGTTCAAGAACCGGATCGTCGGCATCGAGCCGAGCGCCGGTGAGTCGGGCCTGCTCAAGGACAAGATTCTGCCGGGCTACGGCCTGGACAAGGAGTACAAGGTCGTCGACGGCTCCACCCCGTCGATGCTGGCCGAGCTGAAGCGCGCGTACGCCAAGAAGGAGCCCATCGTCGTTCCGCTCTGGTCGCCGCACTGGGCGTACAACCAGTTCGAGCTGACCAAGCTCAAGGACCCCAAGAACCTCTGGGGCAAGGGCGACGGCATCCACACCCTGGCCCGCAAGGGCTTCGGCGCCGACAACCCCGAGGTCGGCGACTGGCTCAAGAACTTCACGATGACCGAGGACCAGCTCACCAGCCTCGAGGCGCAGATCCAGAAGTCCGGCTCCGGCAAGGAGCAGGAGGCGGTCCGCGCCTGGCTGAAGGCCAACCCGGGCGTCGCCGACAAGTGGACCCCCGTCGCCGAGAAGGCCCCCGCCAAGGCCGCGAACGGCAAGGACGAGCGGGACCGCACCGTCGAGATGGCCTGGTTCCCCTGGGAGGAGGACATCGCCGCCACGTACCTGTGGAAAGCGGTCCTGGAGGAGCGCGGCTACAAGATCAACCTCAAGCAGTTCGAGGTCGGCCCGATGTACACCGCGATGTCGCGCGGCCAGATCGACGTCCAGTTCGACGGCTGGCTGCCGTACACCCAGAAGAACTACTGGGAGAAGTACGGATCGAAGCTGAGCGACCTGGGCTCCTGGTACGGCCCCACCTCCATCGAGGCCGCGGTGCCGTCCTACGTGAAGGACGTCAGGACCCTCGCCGACCTCAAGGGCAAGGCCGAGCGGTTCAAGGGCCGGATCGTCGGCATCGAGCCCGGCACCGCCACGATGGAGAACCTCAAGAAGAACGTCCTGCCGACCTACGGCCTGGACAAGGAGTACAAGGTCCTCGACTCCTCGACGCCCGGCATGCTGGCCGAGCTGAAGCGCGCGTACGCCAAGAAGGAGCCCATCGCGGTGCTGCTCTGGACCCCGCACTGGGCGTACAGCGAGTACGGCATGACCAAGCTGGCGGACCCCGAGAAGGCCTTCGGTGACGGGGACCGGCTGCACACCATCGCCTCCAAGGACTTCCCGAAGCACTACCCGCAGCTCACCGAGTGGTTCAAGGACTTCAAGCTGAGCGAGGACCAGCTCGCCGGACTGGAGAACCAGATCCAGAAGCGCGGCGCGGGCCACGAGGAAGAAGCCGTCAAGGCCTGGATGGAGAAGAACCCGGGCATCGTGGGCACCATGGCTCCGCGGTAGGCGCCGCACGGCACCGGAGCACCGGAAGAGGGG
>NZ_JBHJQP010000240.1:0-9558 GCF_042262625.1 Streptomyces sp. NPDC056347
GGCCGGGGGTGCGTACCCCCGGCCCGCCCGTCGCGGACCTTCCCGGTCCTCAGAAGACGTTCAGCGCGGCCGCTCCGCCCACTCCCCCGAGCACCATGAACACCGGCATCAGCACCTTCAGCTCCACCCAGCTGCCGGCCCGGAACCGCATGGCCTTCGGCGGCCCGACCGGGTACCAGCGCTTGCGGCCGATCGGGATGGGCCACAGGATCGGGCAGCCGGAGACGGTCAGCGCGTCACCGATGTCGTGGACCAGGGCGCCGAGCACGATCGGCAGCCCGAGCCACAGGTACTCCTGGCCGGGGTCGGTGAACAGCCAGTCGGAGCCGTTGCCCGGCTGGTCCAGGACCCCGGCGAGTATCCAGGCGCTGGTCGCACCGAGCAGCCACACCAGGACGTCGCTGGACATCCGGGCGGCCCGCCACAGCAGCCCTTCGACGGCGAGCACCAGATGGACGAAGAGAATGCCCAGGACCGCCCACCGGCCGCCGGTGATCGCCGCGGCGGAGGCGCCGCCGCCGATCAGGACGGCCCAGACCCAGGTGTGCGTCAGGGTACGGTGACCGCCGTTGCGGTGCGAGTCGCCGCGCATCTTCGTCGCCTTGTAGACGGCGTGCGAGAGCTTGTCGACGATCTCGCAGAGGCCACGGGACACCGGTCCGAAGGCGCGCGAGATGGTCGCCGACTTGTGGTCGAGGTCCGGGGCGAGCGCCGCTCCGGCGGTGATGAGCGCGCCCACGACCAGAACGGGCCAGGGCATCGGATGACCCGCGGCGGCCGCCGCGGCACCCACCCCCAGCCAGGCCGCCGCCCCGGACAGAGAGTGTGCCGGTCCCATCATGGTTCTTCCCGCCCCCAGAGTGTTTTCGCTTCGCCGCCATGGCCACCCGGACACGGCCGAGTTGAGTGCGAAGCGTATCGCTCATGATCTTCATACGGTCGTCCGGTTCCCTCATCCGGGCGGAAGGCAGGCAAGATGGGGGCGTGACCCTTATCGATCAGCTGCCCCCGACCGACGACCCCGACGCCCTTTTCGAGGCTTTCTCGTCATGGACCGAGACCCGGGGCATCACCCTCTATCCGGCCCAGGAGGAGGCGCTGATCGAGGTGGTCTCCGGTGCGAACGTGATCCTCTCGACCCCGACCGGTTCCGGGAAGAGCCTGGTCGCGGCAGGTGCGCACTTCACCGCACTGGCCCAGGACAAGGTCACCTTCTACACCGCGCCGATCAAGGCGCTGGTCTCGGAGAAGTTCTTCGACCTGTGCAAGCTGTTCGGTACGGAGAACGTCGGCATGCTCACCGGCGACGCCTCGGTCAACGCCGACGCCCCGGTGATCTGCTGCACGGCCGAGGTGCTGGCCTCCATCGCGCTGCGTGACGGCAAGTACGCCGACATCGGCCAGGTCGTGATGGACGAGTTCCACTTCTACGCGGAACCGGACCGCGGCTGGGCCTGGCAGATCCCGCTGCTGGAGCTTCCGCAGGCCCAGTTCGTCCTGATGTCGGCCACGCTCGGCGACGTCCGGATGTTCGAGGAGGACCTGACGCGCCGGACCGGCCGCCCCACCTCCGTGGTGCGCTCCGCGACCCGGCCGGTGCCGCTCAGCTACGAGTACCGGCTGACCCCGATCACCGAGACCCTGACCGAGCTGCTGGACACCCGGCAGTCGCCGGTCTACATCGTGCACTTCACGCAGGCCGCGGCCGTCGAGCGGGCGCAGTCGCTGATGAGCATCAACATGTGCACCAAGGAGGAGAAGGAGAAGATCGCCGATCTGATCGGCAACTTCCGCTTCACCACCAAGTTCGGCAAGAACCTCTCCCGCTACGTCCGGCACGGCATCGGGGTGCACCACGCGGGCATGCTGCCGAAGTACCGGCGGCTGGTGGAGAAGCTGGCCCAGGCCGGTCTGCTGAAGGTGATCTGCGGTACGGACACCCTCGGCGTCGGCGTCAACGTCCCGATCCGCACGGTGCTCTTCACGGCGCTCACCAAGTACGACGGGACGCGCGTGCGCACGCTGCGGGCGCGGGAGTTCCACCAGATCGCCGGGCGGGCGGGCCGGGCCGGGTTCGACACGGCGGGCTTCGTGGTGGCCCAGGCGCCCGAGCACGTCATCGAGAACGAGAAGGCCGTCAAGAAGGCGGGCGACGACCCGAAGAAGAAGCGCAAGGTCGTCCGCAAGAAGGCCCCCGAGGGCTTCGTCGCCTGGTCGGAGACGACCTTCGACAAGCTGATCCAGTCCGATCCGGAGCCGCTGACCTCCCGTTTCCGGGTCACGCACACGATGCTGCTGTCCGTGATCGCCCGCCCCGGGAACGCCTTCGAGGCGATGCGGCGGCTGCTGGAGGACAACCACGAGCCGCGCAGGGCGCAGCTGCGGCACATCCGGCGGGCCATCGCGATCTACCGTTCACTGCTGGACGGCGGGGTGGTGGAGCAGCTCGACGAGCCGGACGCGGAGGGCCGGATCGTCCGGCTCACGGTCGATCTCCAGCAGGACTTCGCGCTCAACCAGCCGCTGTCCACCTTCGCGCTGGCCTCGTTCGACCTGCTGGACCCGGACTCCCCCTCGTACGCGCTGGACATGGTCTCCGTGGTGGAGTCGACGCTGGACGACCCCCGGCAGATCCTCGCCGCGCAGCAGAACAAGGCGCGTGGCGAGGCCGTGGGGCAGATGAAGGCGGACGGGATCGAGTACGAGGAGCGGATGGAACTGCTCCAGGAGGTCACGTACCCGAAGCCGCTGAGCGAGCTGCTGTGGCACGCGTACGACGTGTACCGCAGGAGCCACCCGTGGGTGGGCGACCACCCGGTGTCGCCGAAGTCCGTCATCCGTGACATGTACGAACGTGCCATGACGTTCACGGAGTTCACCTCGCACTACGAGCTGGCCCGCACCGAGGGCATCGTGCTGCGGTATCTGGCGAGCGCGTACAAGGCGCTGGAGCACACCATCCCGGACGACCTCAAGTCGGAGGACCTGGAGGATCTGATCGCCTGGCTGGGCGAGATGGTCCGCCAGGTGGACTCCAGCCTGCTCGACGAGTGGGAGCAGCTGGCCAACCCGGAGATCGAGACGGCCGAGGAGGCGCAGGAGAAGGCCGACGAGGTGAAGCCGGTGACGGCCAACGCCCGCGCCTTCCGGGTGCTGGTGCGCAACGCGATGTTCCGCCGGGTGGAGCTGGCCGCCCTGGACAGGGTGGACGAGCTGGGCGAGCTGGACGGCGAGGCGGGCTGGGACGCGGACGCCTGGGGCGAGGCGATGGACGCCTACTGGGACGAGTACGAGGATCTGGGCACCGGCCCGGACGCCCGGGGCCCGAAGCTGCTGCGGATCGAGGAGGACCCGGCGCACGGGCTGTGGCGGGTCCGGCAGAGCTTCGCCGACCCGAACGGCGACCACGACTGGGGTATCAGCGCGGAGATCGACCTGGCCGCTTCCGACGAGGAGGGCCGGGCTGTCGTCAGGGTCACCTCCGTGGGGCAGATGTGAAGCGGGAACGGAATTGGTGGAGGGGAACCGTATGACGAATCCCGCCGAGCGCCTGGTCGATCTCCTCGACCTGGAGCGCATCGAGGTGGACATCTTCCGGGGCCGCAGCCCGCACGAGTCCCTGCAACGGGTCTTCGGCGGGCAGGTCGCCGGGCAGGCGCTGGTCGCGGCGGGCCGGACCACCGACGGGGACCGGCCGGTCCATTCGCTGCACGCGTACTTCCTGCGGCCGGGGCGGCCGGGGGTGCCGATCGTGTACCAGGTGGAGCGCGTCCGGGACGGCCGGTCGTTCACCACCCGCCGGGTCACGGCGATCCAGCAGGGCCGGACGATCTTCAATCTGACGGCCTCCTTCCACCGTCCGGAGGAGGCGGGCTTCGAGCACCAGCTGCCGCCGTCCCGCGAGGTCCCGGATCCGGAGGGGCTGCCGACCGTCGCCGACGAGGTCCGTGAGCACCTGGGCGCGCTTCCGGAGGCGCTGGAGCGGATGGCCCGGCGCCAGCCGTTCGACATCCGGTACGCCGACCGGCTGCGCTGGACGGCGGCGGAGGTCAAGGACGCCGACCCGCGCAGCGCGGTGTGGATGCGCGCGGTCGGCCCGCTGGGCGACGATCCGCTGGTGCACACCTGCGCGCTGACGTACGCGAGCGACATGACGCTGCTGGACGCGGTCCGTATTCCGGTGGAGCCGCTGTGGGGGCCGCGCGGCTTCGACATGGCCTCGCTGGACCACGCGATGTGGTTCCACCGCCCCTTCCGGGCCGACGAGTGGTTCCTGTACGACCAGGAGTCGCCGGTCGCCACCGGCGGGCGGGGGCTGGCGCGCGGCCGGATCTACGACCGGGACGGCAATCTGCTGGTGTCCGTGGTGCAGGAGGGGCTGTTCCGCCGTCTCGGCGGGTAGCGCCTCCGTCCGGTTCAGATGCCGGGCAGCGGTTCCTGTTCGACCTCGTGGCGACGGGTGCGGATGTCCGGGGGCGCCGGGTGGAGCTTGGCGTCGCAGGAGGGGCCGAGGCCGGTGCGGCGTGAGGCCGTGCCGGTGAGCGGGCGGCCGCACATGCGGCAGCGCACCACGCGTCGCCGGGCGGCGGGTTCGTCCGGCGCGTCCTCGGTCGGGGGTCCGGGGGGAGGCTCGGGGAAGAGCTCGGCGGGTTCCACGGATCGATCTTCTCAGTCCGCCCGTCTACTGTGCGACGTCTACCGCGTGACGTCCGCTGTGCGGCGTCCGGGCACATGACGGAGGAGTTGACGGTTGAGCAGTGTGCTGACGACGAAGCCGGCCACGAAGGTGGCGGGGGCGGTCGGTCATGTCGTCGAGCTGACCGACGCGTCCGGCGGGCCGTCCCGGGTCGTGGCCCATCTGGAACGCGAGCTCCCGGAGGGCGGGATACCCGCGTACCTCGCGGCCCGCAGGACGGGCGCACGGTCCTTCGTGCTGTGGGCCGACCCCGGGCGCCGGGCCCGGCTGGCCACCGTGGTCACCGCGTCCGTGGCCGACGGCGTCGCCACGTACCGGGTGCTGGGTGCCTGGGGCGAGCTCATCGGCACCCTGGTCCGGGAGAAGGCCCTGTACGGCAAGGGGCTGCGGACCCGCTGGACAATTTCCCAGCCGGGCTGCCCGGAGGCGGTCGGCCTCAAGGGCCGGATCTTCTGGTGGTACGTGTGGTGGCTGCTGTTCCCCGTTCAGGTGGCGATCGGGGTGGGGAGCCTGCTGAGCGGCGGGGGCGACGTGGCACGCGGGCCCCGGCGCATCGTCTGGCGGACCGGCAAGGAGGTTCCGCTGGAGTTCTTCTCGGACGGCGACCAGGTCCATGTGCACGCGCCGTGGGTCGATCAGCGGCTCGCGGCGGCGCTGAGCGCGCTGCTCCGCTCCTTCGACGGCTGGCTGGGCACTCCCTGGGACGACAGGAAGGACTGACCCGGCATCCGGTCAGGTGCCGAGGACGCGGGCCTTCTGTGCCTCGAACTCGCTCTGGCTCAGCACGCCCCGGCTCTTGAGGTCGCCGAGCTCCTTGAGCTGGGCGATCTTGTGACTCATCTCCTCCTCCGGCGCGAGGGTGGTGGGCGCGGGAGGCGGCGGTGCCTGACCGCCCGGCTCCTGGACCCGCAGGGCGTCCTGCTGCGCCCAGCGGCCCGCCTGGCGCCGGGAGACCCGGTTGGAGACGGAAGTGGCGGTTCCGGCGATCACCGCGGTGCGGGCGACGCCCCGAAGCAGACCTGGCATGGTGTGATCTCCTCTGAACTGACTCCGCGGGGCGGTTCAGGCCCCGGTCGCGGCCTTGGCCTCGGCCGCGTCGAGCGAGGCCAGGACCTCCTGGAGCGGGATACGCCCGCCCGCGACGATGCGTGCGCCGGAGCGCCGCAAGGCGGCCGCGAACGGCCCGGCCCACACGTTCTCGTAGACGACGACCCCGGCGGCGCTGCCCGGTTCGAGGACGGCGGCCACCTCGTCGATGTCGTCCGGGCCCATCAGCCCGGAGGCGGCCCCCTCGAAGACGGCCAGGTCGTCGTGGCCGTCGCCGATCAGCTCGGACAGCTCGACCCCCACGACCGCCCCGTCCCGGTCCTTCCGCACGAAGACCAGATCCAGGACGCGGATGATGCCCCGGTCGACCAGATCGACCAGCAGGGGCAGTCCCTCGCCCGTCATCCGGTTCCCCGGGAACTCGACCACCAGATAGTCCACCGGTCCCGTCTCGTCGGTCTCGCTGCTCACACCGGCTCCTTGGCGTCTCGACCGCCCCGGGTCCGGCCCGGGGCCTGTGCCCTGGTCATTGGAGCAGTGTCCGGACCGGGGCGCATCCCGGCCATGGCCGGCGGGACCGGTCCGGGCCGGTTGCTCCGTCGGAGGGACGGCGGGTCCTCCCGATGGCCGAGGCGTGCGAGCCGCGCCCGGCACCGGTGCCGGGCGACGGCGATGATCGCGCCTGCACTTCGGAGGAGGGACGGGCATGACGGCCGATCAGGTCATGGTGGGGGCGGGTCTGATCGTGGTCCTCGCGGTCGGATCGCAGTTGCTGGCGAGCCGGCTGCGGGTGCCCGCGCTGCTGGTCCTGCTGCCGGTCGGCTTCGTCGCGGGTGCGCTGACGGACACCGTCCATCCCGACAAGCTGCTCGGCGGGGCCTTCTCCCCGCTGGTCTCCCTCGCGGTGGCGGTGATCCTCTACGAGGCGGGGCTCGGCCTGGAGCTGGGGCGGCTGCGGGGTGACACGCGGCGCGTGGTGGTACGGCTGCTCTGGCTGGGGACGCTCATCACCTGGCTGTCCGCCGCGCTGTTCGCCGTGCCGGTGCTGAACATGTCCAGGGGCGCGGCGGTGATGCTGGGGGCGATTCTCGTGGTGTCCGGGCCGACGGTCGTCGGGCCGCTGCTGAATTTCGTCCGGCCCGCCGAACGGGTGCAGCGGGTGCTCGTCTGGGAGGGGGCGCTGATCGACCCGGTCGGCGGCATTCTGGGGGCGCTGGTCTTCCATGCCGTCGTGGCCGGCGGGATCAGGGGGTTCGGGGGCCGGCTGGAACAGTTCTCGGCCAGTGCGGCGGTCGGGGCGATCGGCGGGGCGATCGGGGCGGGTCTGCTGTGGCTGCTGCTGCGCCGGGTCCGGCTCACCGAGGAACTGGCCGCCTCCGCGCAGATCGCCGCGGTGGTCGGGGTCGCGGCCGCGTGCGACGCGATCCGCGAGGACACCGGGCTCATCTCCGCGATCGTGATGGGGATGGCCATGGCCAATCTGCCGGGGCTGGACCTGCCGGCCCGACGGCCGTTCCTCGACACTCTGGTCTCGCTGGTCATCGGCCTGCTGTTCGTCTCGATCTCGGCCACGGTCACCCCGGCCTCGCTGCGGCACGTCGTGCTTCCCTCGCTCGCGCTGGCCGCCTTCCTGGTGCTGGTCGTGCGTCCGCTGGTGGCGCTGGTGTCGACGGCCGGTACCGGGGTGAGCGGCGGGGAACGGTGGTTCATCGGCTGGATGGCGCCGCGCGGCATCGTCGCCGCCGCGACCGCCGCCACCTTCTCGGAGACCCTGGTGGCACGGGGCGTCGGCGGGGCCGAACGGATTCTGCCCGCGACGTTCGTGGTGATCGTCGCGACGGTGACGCTGTACGGCCTGACGGCGTATCCGGTCGCCCGGTGGCTCGGGGTGCTGCGCCCCTCGCGGTCCCGGCCGCTGCTGGTCGGCGGTGAGCCGTGGGCGGTCGATCTGGGGCTGGCGCTGCGCTCGGCGGGGCTGGACGTGCTGATGTGGGCGGGTGCCGGGCGGCAACAGGCCCGGATCGAGGCGGCCGGGCTGCCGCTGGCCCCGGGCGAGCTGCTGGCGACGGCCTCCGGTACCGGGGCGGAGCTGGAGGGCATCACCGGTGTGCTGCTGCTCACCGGGAGGGACGAGTTCGACGCGCTCGCCGCGACGATGCTGCGGGAGAGCGTCGAGGGCCCGGTGCACCGGCTCGCACCCGCCGCGGGCGGCCAGGGGGTGGTGGCTCCGTACACCGGGGGCGAGACGCTGTTCCGCTCCGGTCTGACCGGGCCGGAGCTGGCCCGCCGGTACGAGGCGGGGGCCCGGGTGCTGGCGCGGCGGGCGGACGGGGCCGTACCGGCCGGGTACGAGGTGCTGTTCGTGGTCCGCGCGGACGGCCGGCTCGCCCCGGTCACCCGGACCCGTGTCCCGGAGGTCCGGCCGGGTGACACCGCCGTACTCCTCACTCCCCCGCCCGTGCCGGGCACCAGGTGAGGACCGCCGCGCGACGGGCGGGGACGATGTTCCCGGCGATGAACGCGACCACCGCGAAAGGACCTTGCGCATGACCGAGATCGTTCCTCTGACCGGCCCCGAGCTGATCACCTACGCCGATGAACTGGCCGCGCTCCTGATGGACGCCGTGGCGGACGGGGCGTCGGTGGGCTTCCTCGCACCGCTGGACCGGGAGGCGGCCGCCGCCTGGTGGCGGGAGCGGGCCCGGGGCGTGGAGGGCGGGCCGCTGCGGATCTGGATCGCCCGTGACGGCGAGCGGATCGCCGGAACCATCAGCCTGGCCCGGGCCACCCTGCCCAACGCCCGCCATCGCGCGGAGGTGGCCAAGCTGATGGTGCGGGGGTCGGCCCGTGGCCGGGGACTGGGCCGCGCGCTGCTGGACACCGTCGAGCGGTCGGCCGCCGACGCCGGAGTCTCGCTGCTGGTCCTGGACACCGAGAGCGGCGGTCCGGCCGAGCGGCTCTACCGTGCGGCCGGCTGGACGGAGTGCGGGTCGATCCCCGAGTACGCTGCGGACCCTGCCGGGGCCCTGCGTCCGACGACGCTCTACTACAAGGCGATCACCCCGGTACATCACTGACTCGGCGAACTCCCGTTCATTGAACGAAAGTTCGGTACACATGCCCGGTCGCTCGTCGAGGTCGTCCGTGACCGGCACGCGGGGCCGGAACGCCCAGGCAGACGGCGCGCGGGCGGCGTCGCGGCCGAAGGGCCCGCTTCCGGCAGGCCGTCCCGGGACGTGACAATGGCCTCGGTAGCCATACCTATGAGGAGACCCACATGACGCTGCACGACATCCCCCTGCGCACCCTCACCGGCGAGCCCACCTCCCTGGCCGACTACCGCGACAAGGTGGTCCTCCTGGTGAACGTCGCGTCCCAGTGCGGGCTCACCCCGCAGTACGCGGGTCTGGAGAGGCTCCAGAAGGCCTACGCGGCACGCGGGTTCACCGTGCTCGGCGTGCCGTGCAACCAGTTCGCGGGCCAGGAGCCGGGGACGGCGGAGGAGATCGGGACCTTCTGCTCGTCGACGTACGGCGTCACCTTCCCGCTGCTGGAGAAGACCGAGGTGAACGGCGAGGGCCGCCACCCGCTCTACGCGGAGCTGACGCGGCTGGCCGATGCGGACGGCGAGGCCGGCGACGTCCAGTGGAACTTCGAGAAGTTCCTCATCTCCCCGGCCGGACTGCCGGTCGCGCGGCTGCGTCCGGGTACGGACCCGGAGGCGCCGGAGCTCGTCTCGGCCATCGAGGCGCAGCTGCCGGCCTGACGCCTCGCGCACCCGGCCGCCGGGCGGGTCCGGAGGTCCGGTCCCGCCC
>NZ_JBHJQP010000241.1:0-9481 GCF_042262625.1 Streptomyces sp. NPDC056347
CCCCGTTTCCGTACCGGGTCCTACAGGCCCAGTGTCTCCGCCGCCAGCGCGGTGCCCTCCACCCGGGCGCGGATCTTGGCGAACGCGGTGTCACGCGAGGTGGACCGGTCGTCGGCGAACGGTGCGAAACCGGCGTCGTCGCACGTGCCGAGCCGGTCCGCCGGAAGGTGGCGGGCGGCCGTCAGCACCCGGTCGCGTACCTCCTCGGCCGTCTCGACCCGGGGGTCGACCGGGTCGGTCACACCGACGAAGACCCGGGCGCCGGGATGCAGCTGCTCGGCGACGATGCGCAGGACCCGGTCCGGATCCGGCTCGCTCGCCAGCTGGAGGTAGAAGTTGCCGACGGTGAGCCTGAAGAGGTCCGGCAGGAGGGCCGCGTAGTCGACGTCGAGGCTGTGGGTCGAGTCCTGGTCGGCGCCGGGGCCGGTGTAGACGCCGATCCGGGCCCGCTCGTCCTCGGTGAAGCGGGCCAGCACCGTGTTGTTCAGTTCGACGAAGTCCCGCAGCACTCCGCGGCTCGGGTCCAGCTTCAGCGACAGCCGGGCCTCCTCGAAGTCCAGCTGGACGACGTGCGCCCCCGCGTCCAGGCAGCCGCGGATGTCGGTCTCCGCCTCGTTCACCAGGTCGTCGAGGAACTGCTCGCGGGAGTAGCCGGAGCCCCCGGCCGGCGGGTGCAGCAGGCTCAGCGCCGACGGGGCCACGACCGCCTGCTTCACCGGCACGCTCGCCTGCTGCTGGGCGGCCCGCAGGTACTCCACCGCGTACGTCTTGTAGCGGAGCGGCCCCGAGGCGAGCGCGGGGAGCTGCCGCTGGTGACCGTCGGCGAACGGGATGACCACGCCGTCCGGGGACAGGCCGGGGAGCCCGTCCAGCGGGTAGGTGAGGAAGTCGGGCTTGGCCTGCTCCCCGTCCGTCACGACGGGCGAGCCCGCCGCCTCCAGATTCTTCACGGTCTCCGCGACGGCGCGGGCCCGGACGTCCGCGAACTCCGCGCTGTCGAGTTCGCCGGACCGGAAGGCCGCGAGCGCGGCCAGCAGTTCGGGGGAGCGGGGGATGCTGCCGATGGGTTCGGTGGGGATCGCCATGGCCGCAGCGTAGAAGGGCCGAAAGGCAAGACTTCCGCGTATGGGAGGGATTCCCGATTGTTCGGCCGCTTTCGGAGTATGAGGGGCTCTTCGGTTGACGCGGGTGCCGTACGGCCCGGCAGGGCCAAATACGACCTGCGGGACGACCGTTGCCATACCCACGCGTACCCGCTTCCGCGGCTCTCTACCGACGGTTCCTGTTCGATTACAGTGCTGCGGAGTCGCAGGCGGGCCGGAGCGCGGCCCGGTGGGGGAGGGCGCGGTGAGTGCAGGGACCACGGCCGTGTGGGGCCGTGCCGAGCAGCAGGACTTCCGCGGCCGGGTGCGCGGCGCGCTGCTCGGCGGGGCCATCGGGGACACCCTCGGGGCGGGCGTCGACCGACTCGCCCTGGAGGAGATCCGGGCCGCCCACGGCACGGACGGCGTCACCGACCTCCTGCCCGTGCACGGCGCCCGCGGCACCGTCACCGCCGTCACCCAGCTCGGTCTCTTCACCGTGGACGGGCTGATACGGGCCCAGGTGCGCCGCGACACCGGAGCCTGGCACCCGCCCACCGACATCCACCGGGCCCATCTGCGGTGGGCGGCCACCCAGCACGACTGGGGGCCCGACGAACGCCGCGAGGACATCGGCTGGCTCGGCCGCGAGGAATGGCTCTACGCCCGCCGCGACCCCACCCGGGAATGCCTGACCGGCCTCGGCGACACCGCCATGGGCACCCTCGACAAGCCCAAGAACCCCGGCGCCCGCGACGCCGCCCCGCTCACCCGCTCCGTCCCCTTCGGCCTGCTCGTCGGCTGGGAACCGGAACTCGTCCTCCAGCTCGCCGTCGAGTGCGCCGCCCAGACCCACGGCCACCCCACCGCCCTGCTCTCCGCCGGGGCCCTCGCCGTCATGGTGCACGGACTGGCCCGGGGCGAGACCCTGGACGGCTCCGTCCAGCACGCGCTGGCCCTGCTCGCCGAGCGTCCCGGCCACGAACCGGTGACCGAGGCGCTGCGGCAGGCCCTCGGCACGGTGCGCCAGGGCATCCCGGGGCCCGCCCTGATCGAGTCGCTGGGAGTCACGGACGCCGCGGAGGAGGTCCTGGCCGTCGCCCTGTACTGCGCGCTGGTCGGCGAGGACATCCGGCACGGGCTGCGGCTGGCCGTCAACCACGGCGGGCCTTCCGCCGCCACCGGGGCCCTGTGCGGGGCGCTGCTCGGGGCCCTGCACGGCGAGACCGCGCTGCCGCCCGCCTGGCTCGCCGAACTGGAGGGCCGGGCCACCGTGCTGGAGCTCGCCGACGACTTCGCGATGGAGATGACGCAGGGGCCCGCCCTGCACGGCCCGGCCGCCGCCGCCCCGGGCTGGCTGGCCCGCTACCCCCGCGTCTGAGCGTCGGCCGTACGGGGGCCGGGCGTGCGGGGCCGGGCGTGGGGGGCTACCGCATCAGCTCTCCCGCGTTGACCAGCAGGGACTGCCCGGTGATCGCCCGCGCCCGGTCCGAGGCCAGGAACACGACGGCCTCCGCGACATCGCCGTCCGTGGCCGGTTCGGGAAGCGCCATGCGCTCGGTGAGCCTGCCCAGCACCTCGGCCTCGGGCACCTTCTCCCGCCGCGCCGTGTCCCGTACGAACGCCTGCACCGGCGGCCCCCACATCCACCCCGGCAGCACCGTGTTCACCCTGATCCGGTGCGGCCCCAGCTCCTGCGCCAGGGAGTACATGGCCGAGGTCAGCGCACCCTTCGAGGCCGCGTACGCCGCCTGCCTGACCTGGGTCGGCGCGGCCACCGCCGACTGCGTACCGATGATCACCACCGCCCCGCCCCGCTCCTTGAGCGCGGGCAGACAGGCCCGGGTCATCCGCAGCGTACCGAGCAGATTGACATCGAGCACCGACTGCCAGGCGGCGAAGTCGGCATCCTCGATCCCGCCGAAGTGCCGGTCCAGCGCGGCGACATGGACCACCGCGTCGATCCGCCCGAACCGCTCCACGGCCAGTGCGGCGAGCGCCTCGCACCGCGCCTCGTCGGTGATGTCGGTGGACAGGCGGGCCGTGTGCAGACCGTCCGGATCGATCTCGGCGGCCGACCGGTCCAGCCCCGCCGCGGTACGCGCCCCGAGCACCGCGTTGCCCCCGTCCCGCACCACCGCCGCCGCGACCCGGTGGCCGAGCCCCGGTCCCACTCCCGACACCACGACGGTCTTCCCCGCGAGCAACATCGGCGGCCTCCCGGCACCCCTGGCAGTTCTTCTGACGGTGCGTCAGAGTAGGACGCCGCTGCGGAGTACGGAAGGGGAGGAACGAACGTCATGAGCGAGGAGACACGGAGCGAGACCTACGCCGAACTGGCCGCGCTGGGCCCGTACGGGGTCCGTCCCGGCCATGCGCTGATCACCATGGTCGAACCGCACCCGGGCCAGGAGTACGCGTACAACCGCTGGTACGAGGACGACCACTACTACGCGGGCGCCATGGCGATGCCCTGGATGTTCGCCGGCCGGCGCTGGGTGGCGACCCGGGCGCTCCAGGAGCTGCGCTACCCGGAGACGTCGGCGGTGGCCCGGCCGGTCACGGCGGGCTGCTACCTGTCGACGTACTGGGTGACGGAGGGGCGCTACGACGACCACATGCGGTGGACCGTCGGCATCAACCGGAGGCTCAACCGGGACGGCCGGGTCCACCAGGCCCGTACGCACGTCTTCACCGCGTTCCAGGACCACGAGGCGACGGTCTACCGGGACGGCGCGGCGGGCCCCCGCGACTTCCACGCCCTCGACCACCCCTACCGGGGGCTGGTCCTCGAAGTGATCGACGCGGAGGGGGCCGGGCGGCGGGCCGAACTGCTGGAGTGGCTGCGTACGCGGCACCTGCCGAAGCGGCTGGCGGGCTCACCGGCGGCGATGGTGACGGTCTTCCGTCCGACGCCGCTGCCCGGCGACCGGATGAGCTACGTGAAGCAGGTGGAGGGCGTCGACACCCGGCTGACCCTGCTGTGGTTCCTCCAGCAGGACCCGGGGGAGTGCTGGGAGGAGCATTTCACCGGGCTCGACGCGGTGGTCGCGGAATCCGGCCTGGGGCGGGTGGAGCTGGTGGCGCCGTTCATCCCGACGGTGCCGGGCACCGACCTGTACGTCGACCAGCTGCGCCGCACGTGAGGGCCGGACGCGGACGCCGACGCGGGCCGGACGTGGGCGACGGTGCGGGCCGACGCACGTCGGGCCCCCTCGGCCAGGACGGCGGACCGGTCGAGAGGGCCGACTGCGGCACCCTGGGCGGTGCCGCGACGCGAACGGGAAACTCACATCGATCAGGCGTCGACGGCACCCATGCCGACATCCCGCACGAAGGCGTTCCAGGCGGTGGGGACGAAGGTGATCGAGGGGCCCTCGGGAGCCTTCGAGTCGCGCACGGAAATCGCCTGGACGACGGGGGACTTGACTTCGACGCAGGCGCCGTTGCCCCCGGAATACGAGGACTTCGTCCACTGGTCCGTAGCACCCTGACGAATGGCCATGTTCACTCCGGTTCTGAAGAGTCGCGTTAATGGCATCAACGGCTGCCGTCACCGAAGTGACCGGCACCGACGATGTCCGGAAACACTGTTCCGGTTGATGTGATCGACGCTACTCGCCAAGCCCCGGGCGCAAAGGGGGCGTTCACTCGACCGAGTGGTGTGTACCAATAAGATCTTCCGTTCGGGAGGGGTGGCGGTGTACCTTACGGCCACCCCTCCCGAAGCACTATTTCAATGTCGGCAATCCGGACAATCAGCCGCCGAGATCCGTGTAATCCTTCACGATCCCGCCGATGAAGTGCCTGGTCTGCTCGACATTCAGCGCCTGCGCCCGCAGATGCTCGTACATGACGCTGTACCGCTGAACGTCGTTGCCCTTCTCCAGGTAGAGATCGCTGGTGACGCCCTCGATATAGACGACGCTGGAATCGGCGGCGTCCGGGAATTCCAGAATGGCGTACTGCCCGTTGATGCCGGGATGCGCGCCCATCTCGAACGGCAGCACCTGCACGGTCACGTGCGGCAGCTGGGAAAGCTCGATCAGCTGCTCCAACTGCTCGATCATCACCTGCTTGTTGCCGACCAGCCGGCGCAGCGCGGACTCGTCGATGACCGCCCAGAGGCGCAGCGGACTCTCCTGGTCGGTGATCCGGTCCTGGCGCCGGGCCCGGACGCTGACGCGCTTGTCGATCTCGCTCGCCGGAGCCTCCGGAAGCGCCCCGTTGATCAGCGCCTCGGCGTAACTCCGGGTCTGCAGAAGGCCCGGGACGACCTGGGGTTCGTAGACCCGCAGCGATTCCGCGTCGGTCTCCAGGCCGATGTAGACGCTGTACGGGATATCCCCGAAGGCGTGCCACCAGCCCTGCTGGCGGGAGTCCTTGGCCATCTGCATGAGCGAGTCGACGATCCGGTGGTCCTCGACCTCGTACACTCCGCAGAGATCGCGTACGTCACGCTGGCTGATGGAGCGGCGGCCATTCTCCAGGCGGCTGATCTTCGACTGCGAGACCAGCAGGCGTTCCGCCACTTCCTCGGCTGTCATGCCCTTGAGCTCGCGCAGGCGGCGCAATTCCTGGCCCAACCGGCGTCGTCTGACGGTGGGATTGACGTTGGACGGCACGGAAACGGCACCTCCGGCTATGTAGCTGTGCGTATCTACTGCTCAGCAGATTGCCACCCCTCTGCCCCGGTGCGCTGGGAAATGGCCATACGAATGTGCGCGGGGCAACCGCTGTTGACGATTGCCCCGCGCTTGGTGCGGCTCCCGAACCGGGTCCTGGGGACAGCGGTGCGGCGGTATTCGGTTTGGTGCTGGTGCTGGTGCTGGTGCTGGTGCTGGTGCTGGTGCTGCGTGCCTAGTGGGCCGCGGCGCGCGCCATGGTGCTGCGGCGCGATTGCGACGGTGCTTGCGGCTGCAACGCAACTCCGGCCGCCTGGCTGCGGCGCGGTTGCGCGGCCGCCCCGTTCTGGACGTCCATCACGGCGTGCGCCACGAGTCCGCCCATGGGGTCGTGCCTGATCAGATCCCGGAGCCTGGAGCGCGATGAACGCCCCTCGTTCCCCGGGTACAGGTGCTTGCCGAGGCCGACCGAGTGGGCCAGCGCGGCGAGCGCCGCGGTCCGCGGGTCCGGCGGTACGCCGGTGCGGATCGCACTGTCCAGCCTGGTTCTGATGTCCCGGCTGATCGCCGTGTCCGTCGCCTGGTAGCGAGTCGTCGGCAGCACTCCGCACATCTGGCCCGCCACGGCATGCACCATGCCGCACCGCTCCAGGTGCGCGAGGTAGATCTGACGGAGCCCCAGCCGGGGTCCGCCGATCCAGTGGACCGCCCGAACCGGGCTGCCGCGTCGGCGCAGCAGTTCCAGTGCGGAGTCCAGAGTCGGATCTCCTGTCGGCCGTGGCATCACCACGGCGATACGATCCCCGTCAGGGGCTATCCGTCCTGCCAGAGCCAGCTCCACTAGCTGAGCTCCGGCGAGGCCGAGGTCGAGCGACTGCGGCTGCGCTGTGGTACCCGTGGCCGGGTCCAGAGCGAGCAGCAGAAGCTCCTCCGGAATTGTTCTGCGGCTCCTGCCCATCCATGCCTCCCCGCGTGGATGAATGACAGGGTGACCCCTCTCACATTGGTCTGTCGAGAGCGCCTGGGTGCTTTGAATGGGAACCAGTAGGTATGTCGTTCTCGTCTAGCAGCCGGGCCGGTGGTTCAGCACGGGACACTGGTAGATGGTTCGGACAGCGCGGGGGTGTCCCCCGCGCCGCATGGAGGAGGCATCGGTGGCGGGCGAGTCCCCCGACAAGTCGGAGCAGCAGAAGTCGTCGGGAACGGCTCGGAGCGAGAGCGATCCGCGGCTTGCCGTCTTCCGTGAGGAGCCCGTCGAAGACGCGGCGGCCGAGAACAAGGACACGGCGACGGCTGTCTTCCGCACGGAGCCGTCGGACGAGGGCAAGGACGAGGCCAAGGACGAGGCGGGGGACGAGCCCGCGGAGTCCAGGAAGGACACGGCCACGGCTGTCTTTCGTACGAAGCCGGCGAAGGGCGACGCCGGCGACGAGGCGTCGGGCAAGGTGACGGAGGGCGCCACGGACGCTTCCGGCGACGCGGACGCCAAGGGCTCCGAGGGCGCCAAGGACTCCGAGGGCGCCGAGGGCTCTGACGGTGCCGTGAGCGCCGAGGAGGCCGCCGAGGCGGCGGACGCCGGAAAGGGCGCCGAGAGCCCGGAGAAGGCCGCCGAGGCCCCGGACGGCGACGGTGACGGCGACGGCGACGTGGAGGGCGGGAACGAGCCCGAGGACGAGGAAGGTGAGGTGGACCAGCCGTCCGCCGACGCCTCCGACGTGCCCGGGGCCTCCGACGCGTCCGCTGTGTCCGACGACGACAAGGCCGCCTCCGCCGGGAAGAAGCCCGCGGAGAAGCCCGAGCCCGAGGCCGAGGAGGCCGAGAAGGCCGAGGACGAGAAGACGGCCGAGCCCGACGTCAAGAAGGCCGACGTCAAGAAGGCCGACGCCGAGAAGGCGGAGGCCGAGGCCGACGACGCGAAGAAGCCCGAAGCCGAGCCCGACGCCAAGAGCGCCGAGGACGCGAAGAAGCCCGAGGACGCGAAGAAGACCGAAGCCGAGAAGGCCGACGACGCGGACGACGACGCCGACAAGAAGCGCGGCGTCGACCAGCCGACCGCCATCTTCCGTGCGCCCGCCCCCCGGGTCGACCAGCCGACGACCGCGCTCAAGGTTCCCCCGCTGGAGCCCAGGACCGACGCCAAGCCGGACACGAAGGCCGACACGAAGGCCGAGGGCGCCGCCGAGCGGACCAGCAAGTTCGTCCCCCTGCGCAGCGACGACGTACGCCCCGCCCCCGCCCCCGCCAAGGCGCCCGCGCCGCGCAAGCCGGAGGCCCCCGGGGCGGCCGCCGAGGGGGCGCCCGTCGCGGAGCCCGCCTCGCTGGCCCGCGCCGAGCGGACCACGCAGCAGCCGATGCCGCCCAAGGCGCCGCTCGACCTGCTGGCCGAGCTGACGAACACGCCCCCGCCGCCGGAGACGCCGGTCCGCACGGCCGTCCGCAGGGTCAAGATCTGGACGCCGCTCGCCCTGCTCGCGCTGATCATCTTTGCGATCGTGCAGATGGTGCGCCCGCTCCCGGTGCCGGAGCCGAAGCTGTCGGTCGAGCCGACGTACACGTTCGGCGGCGACCGCCTGGACCTCGCCTGGCCCAAGCAGGGGCAGTCGGCCGTGACCGTGGACGGCGTCGGCACGATGGGCAGCGCGGGCGCGCAGAAGCCCGCGCCCATCGCCAGTGTCGCCAAGGTCATGACGGCGTACGTGGTTCTCCAGGACCACCCCCTCAAGGGCAAGGAGGAGGGCGAGAAGATCACCGTCGACCAGCAGGCCGAGGACGAGTCCAAGCGGGACGACGAGTCGACGGCGCCGATCAAGAAGGGGCAGCGGTTCACGCAGAAGCAGCTGCTCCAGCTGCTGATGATCCCCTCCGGCAACAACGCGGCACGGCTCTTCGCCCGCTGGGACGCTCCGTCCGAGAAGGAGTTCGTGGCGAAGATGAACGCCGCGGCCAAGGACCTCGGTATGACGAACACGACGTACACGGACCCCAGCGGTCTGGACAAGAGCACCGTCTCCACCGCCGAGGACCAGCTCAAGCTGGCGCGGGCGGTCATGCAGAACGAGGTGTTCCGGGGCATCGTCGACACCCCGCAGATCAATATCCCGGGGATCGACCAGACCATCTACAACAACAACACGATCCTGCTGGAGCCCGGGGTCAGCGGTATCAAGACCGGCTCGTCCACCCCGGCGGGCGGCAACCTGCTCTGGTCCGCGAACACCGTGGTCGACGGGCAGAAGCTGTGGATCTACGGCGCCGTCATGGGCCAGCAGGCGGGCACCGGCCAGCCGTACGACAGCCTGAAGATGTCCCTGGACAACAGCCTCGAGCTGATCAAGGACGCGCAGAAGTCCGTCACCTCCGCCCGGGTCGTGAAGAAGGGCGACGTCGTCGGGTACGTGGACGACGGGCTCGGCGGTCACACCCCGCTGGTCGCGACCCGCGACCTGAAGGCGAAGGGCTGGCCGGGACTCAAGGTCGAGCTGTCGGTGTCGGACAACGGCAAGGAGATCCCGCACGAGGCATCCGCGGGCACCGAGGTGGGCGTCGTCACCGTCGGAACCGGCCCCGGCAAGGTCAGCGCGCCGGTGGCCCTCCAGAGCGACCTGAAGAGCCCCGGATTCGGCGAGAAGCTGACGCGAATCAGCTGATCAGCCAGGCCGGACAGGTAAGCCGGACAGGCCAGACGGGCCGGACCGGCCCGACAGGTAAACAGGCCGGACCGGTAAGACCGGCGAGACCGGTCACCCGAAACGCCCGTGCCCCGCAGCTCTGCGC
>NZ_JBHJQP010000242.1:0-9398 GCF_042262625.1 Streptomyces sp. NPDC056347
GGCATCCGCAGCCGGTTGCTTTCGGTACGTCCCACGCGACACCGCGGCAATGGCGCAATTGATCTCCCCCGCCAAGGCGGCGGCGCTCTAGGCTCTTGCGTGCCGCCCGGTCGCGCAACGCGTGGACGGGCCGCGCACGCGCACCGACAAGCAGCGGTACTTGAGCGCCGCCCCTGAAGGGAGCGCCGCCGGGCAAGGAGGGCCGCATGACCGTACGGCGAGTAATGGGCATCGAGACGGAGTACGGGATCTCCGTCCCCGGCCACCCCAACGCCAATGCCATGCTCACCTCGTCCCAGATCGTCAACGCCTACGCGGCGGCGATGCACCGGGCGCGCCGCGCCCGCTGGGACTTCGAGGAGGAGAATCCGCTCCGGGACGCGCGGGGTTTCGACCTCGCCCGCGAGACCGCCGACGCCAGCCAGCTCACCGACGAGGACATCGGCCTCGCCAACGTCATCCTCACCAACGGGGCCCGCCTCTACGTCGACCACGCGCACCCGGAGTACAGCTCCCCGGAGGTCACCAATCCGCGCGACGCGGTCCTCTGGGACAAGGCCGGTGAACGGATCATGGCCGAGGCCGCCGAACGCGCGGCCCAGCTCCCCGGTGCCCAGCCGATCCACCTGTACAAGAACAACACCGACAACAAGGGCGCCTCGTACGGGACGCACGAGAACTACCTGATGAAGCGGGAGACCGCGTTCTCCGACATCGTGCGCCATCTGACACCGTTCTTCGTCTCCCGCCAGGTGGTCACCGGCGCGGGGCGGGTGGGCATCGGCCAGGACGGCCACGAGCACGGCTTCCAGATCAGCCAGCGCGCCGACTACTTCGAGGTCGAGGTCGGGCTGGAGACCACGCTCAAGCGCCCGATCATCAACACCCGTGACGAACCCCATTCCGACGCCGAGAAGTACCGCCGGCTCCACGTGATCATCGGGGACGCGAACCTCTCGGAGATCTCCACCTACCTCAAGCTGGGCACCACGTCCCTGGTCCTGTCCATGATCGAGGACGGTTTCATCAACGTCGATCTCGCGGTCGACCAGCCGGTGCGCACCCTGCACCAGGTCTCCCACGACCCGGACCTCGCCCACCTCATCACGCTGCGCAGCGGCCGCACCCTCACCGCGGTGCAGTTGCAGATGGAGTACTTCGAGCTGGGCCGCAAGTACGTCGAGGAGCGGTACGGGGCCGACGCCGACGAGCAGACCAAGGACGTCCTGAACCGCTGGGAGGACACCCTCAACCGGCTGGAGAACGATCCGATGAGCCTGTCCGGCGAGCTGGACTGGATCGCCAAGCGGGAGCTGATGGAGGGCTACCGCCGTCGCGACGGCCTGGACTGGGACGCGGCCCGCCTGCACCTGGTGGACCTCCAGTACGCCGACGTGCGGGCCGAGAAGGGCCTGTACAACCGTCTGGCGGCCCGCGGGAAGATGAAGAGGCTGCTGGACGAGGGCGAGGTCGACCGGGCTCGTACGAAGCCCCCGGAGGACACCAGGGCCTATTTCCGCGGCCGCTGCCTGGAGCAGTACGCCGACGATGTGGCCGCGGCCTCCTGGGACTCGGTCATCTTCGACCTGCCGGGTCACGACTCGTTGCAGAGGGTGCCCACCCTGGAGCCGCTGCGCGGCACCCGTGACCACGTCAAGGATCTCCTGGACCGCTGCCGTACGGCACAGGAGCTGGTCCAGGTCCTCTCGGGCGGCTGAAAGGGACGGGAACGGGGAATCATCGGGATGACCCCCGGACGTTGAGGGAAAGTACCGGGCCGATGTCGGAGCCCGTGGGTAGGGTCTCAGTCAAGTGCTTCGAACCGAGCGGGGTGAGCTAGATGGCGACCAAGGACACCGGCGGCGGACAGCAGAAGGCGACGCGCTCCACCGAGGAGGTCGAGGAACGGGCGCAGGACGCGCAGGCCTCGGCGGACCTCAAGGACCGCCAGGAGAAGCTGAGCGACGACGTCGACTCGGTTCTGGACGAGATCGACGACGTGCTCGAGGAGAACGCGGAGGACTTCGTGCGGTCCTTCGTCCAGAAGGGCGGACAGTAATTCGCGTATGTGAACGCGAAGGATCGGTGAGCGGTGTGCGCGGTACGGGCCGGGTCGGCCCGTACCGCGCGGTCGCAAACGGCAGCTCGAGCCGTACAGCCGCTCCCGAGGTTCGGGTGGATCGCCGCCGCGGGACGGGTAGGGTCCGTGGCGTAACCGCATCAACCGCAATTCGGCCATCGGCAAGTTGGGAGACGATCCTGACGCCTTGCGCAGGGCCGTCGCTTACCTGGAGGGAAACGCGTGGAAGCCAACACTCGTAGCACCGGGCGTCTACCAGCTGCCTTCCTGACGCCGGGATCCTCTTCGTTCATGGATTTCCTGTCCGACCAGGCACCCGGAATGCTCCCGGGCAACCGGAACCTGCCGCCGCTGCAGGGGGCCGTCGAGGCGCCGCACGGGACGACCATCGTCGCGGCGACATTCTCCGGTGGTGTGGTCCTCGCCGGTGACCGGCGAGCGACCATGGGAAACATGATCGCGCAGCGCGACATCGAGAAGGTCTTCCCGGCCGACGAGTACTCGGCGGTGGGCATCGCGGGCACCGCCGGGCTGGCCGTGGAGATGGTCAAGCTCTTCCAGCTGGAGCTGGAGCACTTCGAGAAGGTCGAGGGCGCCCAGCTCTCCCTGGAGGGCAAGGCCAACCGGCTCTCCACGATGATCCGCAGCAATCTGGCCATGGCCATGCAGGGTCTCGCCGTCGTGCCGCTCTTCGCGGGCTTCGACGTCGACCGCGAGAAGGGCCGCATCTTCTCGTACGACGTCACCGGCGGGCGTTCCGAGGAGCACGGGTACGCGGCCACCGGCTCCGGCTCGATCTTCGCCCGCAACTCGATGAAGAAGCTCTACCGCCGGGATCTGACGGAGCAGGACGCCCTCACCCTGGTCGTGCAGGCACTGTACGACGCCGCGGACGACGACTCGGCGACCGGCGGTCCGGACGTGGCCCGGCGCATCTATCCGATCGTCACCGTCATCACCGACGAGGGCTTCCGGAGGCTGGACGAGGCGGAATCCTCCGAGATCGCCCGCGCCGTCCTGGAACACCGGCTGGAGCAGCCCGACGGCCCGCGCGCCGCGCTGCTCTGACCCGCCGTTCCACAGCTTCCCCGACGCTCTCGTCACTGACAGAAAGGGACGGACAACAGGTGTCGACGCCGTTCTATGTCTCTCCTCAGCAGGCCATGGCCGACCGGGCGGAATACGCCCGGAAGGGCATCGCCCGTGGTCGCAGCCTGGTCGTGCTGCAGTACGCCGACGGCATCGTGTTCGTCGGCGAGAACCCGTCCCGCGCGCTGCACAAGTTCAGCGAGATCTACGACCGGATCGGCTTCGCCGCCGCCGGCAAGTACAACGAGTACGAGAACCTCCGGATCGGCGGTGTGCGCTACGCCGATCTGCGCGGCTACACCTACGACCGCGACGACGTGACGGCCCGCGGGCTCGCCAACGTCTACGCGCAGACGCTCGGCACGATCTTCTCCAGCGCGGCCGAGAAGCCCTACGAGGTGGAGTTGGTGGTCGCCGAGGTCGGCGCCGAGCCGGACGGCGACCAGATCTACCGGCTGCCGCACGACGGCTCGATCGTGGACGAGCACGGCTCGGTCGCGGTCGGCGGCAACGCCGAGCAGATCAGCACCTTCCTGGACCAGCGGCACCGCGACGGGATGACGCTCGCCGAAGCCCTCAAGCTGGCGGTGCAGGCGCTGTCGCGCGACCCCAACGGCAGCGAGCGGGAGATTCCCGCCGAGCGGCTGGAGGTCGCGGTCCTGGACCGGACGCGACCGCAGCAGCGGAAGTTCAAGCGGATCGTCGGCGCACAGCTCGCCCGGCTGCTGGAGGCGGACGGCGGCCCGGCGCCGACGGACGCCGACTCCGACTCCGACACCGAGGAGGGCGGCGAGTCCGCCGCGCCGAAGACGCCCGATTCCGGCGGGGACGTCGAGTAGCCCGCCCGTGACGATCCGTGCCGTGCCCCGATCCGCCCCTCCCGGCGGCCCGGGGCACGGTCATGTGCGCGGCGGTGCCGACGAGCCGCGGGCCACCAGACGTACGGGGAGGCTGCCCGGCTCGGCCGTCCGGTCGTCCAGGACCGCCAGCAGTGCGGTCATCCCGCGCTCCCCGACCTGCTCCGCGGGCAGCTGCACGGTGGTGAGCTCGGGCTCCACGGCCACGGCCAGCGCCAGATCGTCGAAGCCGGTGACCGACAGGTCGTCGGGGACGCGCAGACCGAGCCTGCGGGCCGCCTTGCAGGCGCCCGCCGCGAGGATGTCGTCGTCGCAGACGAGCGCGGTGGGCGCGGGGCCCCGGGCGGCCAGCGCGTGCTCCGCCGCGGCCCGGGCCGCCTGCACGTCGAGCGCCGCCGTGACCGTCCGTACCGAGGCGCCCGGCACCGTACTCAGCGCGTCGTGCAGCGCCCGGCCGCGTACCGCGAAGGTCCAGGAGTCGACCGCCGAGGCCAGGTGGACGAAGCGGCGGTGGCCCAGGCCGAGCAGGTGTTCCGCCACCTGCCGCATCCCGTCGGCGACGTCCAGATTGACGCGGGCCGCGACGCCGGTGTCCGCCGGATCGCTGTCGAGCATGACCAGCGGCAGACCGGCGCCGCGCAGTGCGTCCAGGGCCCCGGCCGCCATCGAGGAGGCGATCACGCCGTCCAGGGAGGAACTGGCCGAGGCGAACGGGTCCTTGGCCGGGCCGGTGCCGTCGGGCGACGGATAGAGCACGACACCGAAGCCGTGTTCGGCGGCGACCGTGGCGGCGCCGGTGTAGACGCGGGCGAAGAACTCGTTGGTGAGCGCGGGAACGACCAGCAGCGCGGTCCTCGTACGGCCCAGACGCAGATTACGGGCGGCGAGATTCGGCCGGTAGCCCAGGGCCCGGGCGGCGGTGCGGACGCGCTCGGCGGTGGCCTGGGAGACCCGGCCGCGCCACTTGCCGCCGAGCACCAGGGAGACGGTGGCCTGCGAGACACCGGCGGCCCGCGCCACATCGCGGCTGGTGGGCCGGGGCGGGGCGGGCTGTGGTGCGCTGGTCACTCGGGCCTCCGGGCCGATCGGGGCAGGCGCCGTGCGGTGGACCTGCGGACTGGCCACATGGTACGTATGAACCTCGAAGTTATACGTAAAACCTCGGGGTCGCCGAACCACCGGGGGAGAGGAGCGAGGCGTTATGGCCGCGGGCTATCTGGACATCCTCCGGGCGCGGCACGCAGCCCGACTGCTGGCCGGAACCCTGGTGGGACGGCTGCCGAACGGCACCGCCCCGATCGCGATCGTGCTGTTCACGCGCGCCGAGGGCGGCAGCTACTCGCTGGCCGGGGCGCTCGCCGCCGTCTACGGACTGGCCACCGCGGTCGGCCAGCCGCTGCTCGGACGCGCCGTGGACCTCTACGGGCAGCCCCGTGTCCAGCTCCCCGCAGCCGTGGTGTCGGCGCTGGGCATGATTCTGCTGGCGCTCGCGGGCCTGGGGTCGCTGCCGCTGGCCTACGTGGCGGTGGCGGTGGCCGGTCTCTTCACGCCACCGCTGGAGGGCGGACTGCGGGCCCTGTGGTCGAGTGTCCTGGGCCGGGAGGACCGCGTGCACCGTGCGTACGCCATGGACGCGGTCGCCCAGGAGGTCATGTTCACCGTGGGCCCGCTGCTGGTGACGGCGCTGGTCGCGGTCTGGTCGCCCGCCGCCGCGCTGCTCGTCATCAACGTGATAGGGGTCCTGGGGGCGCTCTCCGTCGTCCTCAGTGAGCCCTCCCGCGCCTGGCGCTCCGCGCCCCGCGAGGCGCACTGGCTGGGCGCACTGCGCTCGCCGGGGCTGCTGGCCCTGCTCGGGTCGTTCTTCTTCGTCGGGCTCGCGCTGGGCTCGATCACGGTGGCCGGGGTCGCCTACGCCGACGACCACGGCCGGGACTCGGTGTACGGCTGGCTGATGGCGGCGCTCGGGCTCGGCGCGCTGCTCGGCGGCACGGTCTACGGGGCCCGGCAGTGGTCCGGGGCGCCGGAGCGCCGGCTTCGGGTCATCGTCGCGCTGCTGGCGCTCGGCTACCTGCCCCTGACGCTGACCCCCTCGGTGCCCGCCATGACCGCCCTGGCGGCCCTCGCCGGGGTCTTCCTGGCACCGGCGATCGCCTGCTCGTTCATCGTCGTCGACCGGCACGCCCCGCGGGGCACCGTGACCGAGGCGTTCTCCTGGCTGGTGACGACGTTCGGGGTCGGCGCGGCGGCCGGGACGGCCGTGGCGGGACCCGCCGTCGAAGCGGGCGGCACGTCGTGGAGTTTCGCCGTCGCGGGGGCCGGAGGGGTGGCGGCGCTGCTCGTTCTGCTGGCGACGGGAAAGGCGCTGGAGGTTCCCGGACGCAGCGCAGTTGCGGCACGAGGATCGGAAAATGATCGGAACGGTGCTGTCGAACCCGGTTTCAGCTCAGGCCATCAGGCGTAATGTTCAGTCATGGACCGCCGCATTTTCGGGCTGGAGAACGAGTACGGCGTCACGTGCACGTTCAGGGGACAGCGCCGACTGTCCCCTGATGAAGTGGCGCGCTACCTCTTCCGCCGTGTTGTGTCATGGGGCCGCAGCAGCAATGTCTTTCTGCGGAACGGCGCCCGCCTCTACCTCGACGTGGGATCGCATCCGGAATATGCAACCCCCGAATGCGACAACCTGACCGAACTGGTCACCCACGACAAGGCCGGCGAGCGCATTCTCGAAGGCCTGCTCGTCGATGCCGAACGCCGCCTGCACGAGGAGGGAATCGCGGGCGACGTCTATCTCTTCAAGAACAACACCGACTCGGCAGGAAACTCCTACGGATGTCACGAGAACTACCTCGTGGCCCGGCACGGAGAATTCTCCCGGCTCGCGGACATCCTCATTCCCTTCCTCGTCACGAGACAACTGATCTGCGGCGCCGGCAAGGTGCTCCAGACCCCCCGGGGCGCGGTCTACTGCGTCAGCCAGCGTGCCGAGCACATCTGGGAGGGCGTCAGTTCCGCGACGACGCGTTCCCGCCCGATCATCAATACGCGTGACGAACCGCACGCCGACGCGGAGCGGTACCGCCGTCTCCACGTCATCGTCGGTGACTCCAACATGTCCGAGACGACCATGCTGCTCAAGGTCGGCGCGACCGACCTGGTGCTCCGCATGATCGAAGCGGGCACCGTGATGCGGGACCTGACGCTGGAGAACCCGATCCGGGCGATCCGCGAGGTCAGCCACGACACCACCGGGCAGCGCAAGGTACGCCTGGCCAGCGGCCGCGAGGCCTCCGCCATCGAGGTGCAGCGCGAGTACTACGAGAAGGCCGTCGACTTCGTCGACCGCCGCGGCATCCGCACCGGCACGGTCGCCCGGGTCCTGGAGCTCTGGGGCCGCACGCTCGACGCGGTCGAGGCCGAGGACCTCGACCGGATCGAGACCGAGATCGACTGGGTGATGAAGTACAAGCTCATCGAGCGGTACCGGGCCAAGCACAACATGACCATGTCGCACCCGCGGGTCGCTCAGATAGACCTCGCCTACCACGACATCCACCGTCGTCGCGGCCTGTACTACCTGCTGGAGCGCAAGGGACAGGCCGCCCGCGTCTGCAACGACCTGAAGATCTTCGAGGGCAAGTCCGTGCCCCCGCAGACCACCAGGGCGCGGCTGCGCGGCGACTTCATCCGCAGGGCGCAGGAGCAGCGGCGGGACTTCACCGTTGACTGGGTCCACCTCAAGCTCAACGACCAGGCGCAGCGCACGGTGTTGTGCAAGGACCCGTTCCGTTCGGTGGACGACCGGGTGGAGAAGCTGATCGCGGGTATGTGAGCCGGCACGGGACACTCCCGGCCACCGGCGCGACGCGGGCCCCGTACGTTTCTCGTACGGGGCCCTGCGTACGCCCTAGAGTGGCGGGGACTCAACCCCATCGTGTCGTCTGAGATCTGAGGAACAAGTGCGCCGACTTGCCGGCCTTCTCGTCGTCCCCCTTCTGCTGCTGACCGCGGCATGCGGTGGCGAGAAGGGCTCCGATTCCGTTTCCGCTTCCGCCTCCGCCGAGTCGAAGGACGGGTTCCCCGCCGTCACCGCGGGTGCGAAGTTCGGCGAGAAGCCGACCCTGGCCAAGGGGAAGGGCAACCCGCCCAAGGAGCTCAAGACCAGAGTCCTCACCGAGGGCGACGGCGCCACGCTCAAGAACGGCGACGCGATCCAGGTCAACTATCTCGGCCAGTCCTGGGACTCCGACAAGCCCTTCGACAACAGCTTCGACCGCAAGCAGCCCTTCGACCTGACCCTCGGGGCCGGCATGGTCATCCAGGGCTGGGACAAGGGCCTCGTCGGCCAGAAGGTCGGCAGCCGTGTCCAGCTGGTCATCCCGCCGGACCTCGGCTACGGAGCCCAGGGCCAGGGCGACATCAAGCCGAACGCCACGCTCGTCTTCGTCGTCGACGTCCTGAAGGCGACACAGATCCCGGCCTCCGCCAAGGGCACCGAGGTCGCCCAGGACAACATCGACCTGCCGAAGGTCGGCACCAACACGGACGGCAAGGCCCCCAAGGTCACCATCCCCACCAAGAGCACCCCGCCGGCCAAGCTCGTCTCCAACTACGTCCTGGAGTCCAAGGGCGAGGTCGTGAAGGACACCGACAGCGTCGTCGTGAACTACGTCGCACTGACGTGGAAGGACGGCAAGACCTTCGACAGCACCTACGCCGCGGGCAAGACGCAGACCTTCCCGCTCGCCCAGGTGACCCTGAAGGGGCTGAAGAACGGCCTGGTCGGCAAGAAGATCGGCAGCCGGGTGCTGCTCGTCATCCCGCCGGACCAGGGCTTCGGGGACAAGGCGCAGCAGACCATCCCCGCCAAGTCCACGCTGGTCTTCGCGGTGGACCTGCTGGCGAAGATGTAAGACTGTCCAGGTTGCCCAGTTCATCATCAAGAGGAGCAAGTCAGTGAACATCGAGAAGCCCGAGATCGACTTCCCGGAAGGCGCGCCGCCGGCCGACCTGGAGATCAAGGACCTCTGGGAGGGCGACGGCCCGGTCGCCAAGGCGGGCGCCACCGTTTCCGTTCACTACGTCGGTGTGGCCTTCTCCACCGGTGAGGAGTTCGACGCCTCCTGGAACCGCGGCCGGCCGCTGGAGTTCCAGCTCGGCGCCGGTCAGGTCATCGCGGGCTGGGACCGCGGCGTGCAGGGCATGAAGGTCGGCGGCCGTCGTCAGCTGACCATCCCCGCGCACCTCGCGTACGGCGACCGCGGTGCCGGCGGCGGCGCCATCGCGCCGGGCGAGACGCTGATCTTCGTCTGCGACCTGGTCGCCGTCTGAGCCGCGCCTCCGCGTGAACGAGGGCCCGTGCCGTCAGGCAC
>NZ_JBHJQP010000243.1:0-9345 GCF_042262625.1 Streptomyces sp. NPDC056347
GCTTCGGGCGGGGCCGAAGTGGCGCGGGGCATTCCGGGAAAGGGCCGGGCTCAGATGCCGAGGTCCTTGATGATCTTGGCTACGTGGCCGGTGGCGCGGACGTTGTAGAGGGCGCGTTCGACCTTGCCCTCCTCGTCGACGACGATCGTGGAGCGGATGACGCCCGTCACCGTTTTGCCGTAGAGCTTCTTCTCGCCGAAGGCGCCGTACGCCTCGAGGGTCTCCTTGGACGGGTCGCCGACCAGGGTGACCTTGAGGTTCTCCTTCTCGCGGAACTTGGCGAGCTTCTCCGGCTTGTCGGGGGAGACGCCGATGACGTCGTACCCGGCACCGGTGAGCAGGTCCAGGTTGTCGGTGAAGTCGCAGGCCTGCTTGGTGCAGCCGGGGGTCAGGGCGGCCGGGTAGAAGTAGACGATGACCTTGCGGCCCTTGTGGTCGGCGAGCGAGATCTTGTTGCCGTCGGCGTCGGGGAGGGTGAAGGCGGGGGCGGTGTCGCCGGGCTGGAGTCGCTCGCTCATGGTTCTCCTCGGGGGGCGCGTGGGATGTACGGGACCGAGAGTAATAGGGGTGCCGCCGGGTGTGCGGACGGTCGAGCTGACAGACTGTCGATGAAGGATGTTTACCGGACGAGGACCACGGAGGCGGCGCAGTGTCGGATGCCAGAACCCCTGCGCAGATCGAGGCGGACATCATCAGCAGGCGTGAGCAGCTGGCGGTGGTGCTCGACGAGATCGGGGTGCGGGTGCACCCCGATACGATCATGGGAGACATGAAGGCCAAGGCCGTCGAGGCCGTGGACCGGACGGCCGGGCGGGCTTTCGTCGCGGTGAACCGGGCGGTGTCGGACGTGCGGGCGCAGTTCGTGGACGAGGACGGGGCCCCGCGGCTGGAGCGGGTCGTTCCGGCCGCGCTGCTCGCGGTGGGCGTCGTGGGGCTGATCGTGGCGTCGAAGCGGCGCCGGAAGGGCTGATGCCGCGGCCCGCGTACCCCTGGAGGGCGGCGGGCGCCGCCGGGCAGGTAGGTTGCGGGGCGTGAGCGAGAACACCGACGACAAGCTGCCCATCCGCATGCTGCACGACCGCGTGCTGGTCCGGACCGATACGCCCGAGGGCGAGCGGCGTTCCGGTGGCGGCATCCTGATTCCGGCGACGGCCGCGGTCGGCCGTCGGCTGGCCTGGGCCGTGGTGGTCGCGGTAGGTCAGAACGTGCGGACGGTGGAGCCGGGCGACCGGGTGCTGTACGACCCCGAGGACCGTGCGGAGGTCGAGGTGCGCGGGGTGGCGTACGTGCTGATGAGGGAGCGCGACCTGCACGCGGTGGCGGCGGACCGGTTCGAGGGTTCGGTGGACTCGACCGGGCTGTATCTGTAGTTCCCCGATCTTGGCTCGGTAGTTCTCCGGCCTTGAGCCGGTAGTTCTCCGGCCCTGGCCCGGAATGGACCTGGTGACCGGTGTCACCAGGTCCTTTGCATGCCCTTTGCTAAGGTGGAGGCATCCCGACGAGACGCGCCGTACCGGGTTCCGCAAAGACGACGCACCCGTTCTGTTCGCGTGTTCTGTCTCGTCGGAGGTGCCGTCATGGCGTGGGTTCTGCTGGTTGTCGCCGGTCTGCTCGAAGTGGCCTGGTCGATAGGGATGAAGTACACCGAGGGGTTCACCCGGCTGTGGCCGAGCGTGTTCACGGGGGCCGGGATCGTGGCGAGCATGCTGCTCCTGTCCCACGCGGCCAGGACGCTGCCGATCGGTACGGCCTACGGGGTGTGGGTCGGGATCGGTGCGGCCGGTGCGGCGGTGCTCGGCATGGTGGTGCTGAACGAGCCGGTGACCGCCGCCCGGATCTTCTTCGTCTGTCTGCTGCTGGTCGCCGTCGTGGGCCTGAAGGCGACCTCGGGTCACTGACCGGGGCCGGTTCCGGGGCCGGGGCCGGGGCCGGTTCCGAGAGCGGAAGCAGAAGCGGGAGCGGGGGCGGGGGTGCCCCGGCCGCCGGGGCGGGCGCCGGGTCCGTAACCGTAGCCGCCCGCACCCGCGCCGCCGGTGCCGCCCGCGCCACCGCCGTTCTCGCCACCGCCGTTCTGTGCCCCGCCGTTCTGGGTGCCGCCGTTGTCCGCGGCGCCGCCGTTCCCGTTGCCGGTGTCGGTGCTGCCGGTGGGCGGCTCCTCGCTGCCGGGGGGTGAGGGGACCTCGGGCGGGGAGCTCTCGGTGCTGCCGGGCCCGGTGCTGGAGGCGGGTCCGGAGGGTTTCGTGGTGCCGCCGGGGGTGGACTGCCCGGTGGACGGGGTGGACTCCCCGGTGACCTTCTCGGCCTCCAGGTCGAAGCCGGTGGCCGGGGTTCCGCGCAGGGCGGCCTCGGTGTACTGCCCCCAGATCTGCGCGGGGGCGCCGCCGCCGTTGATACGGGCGAGGCCGAGGGCCCCGTACAGCGGCTTCTGCCGGCCGGTCTCGGGGTCCTGGCCCATGACGGCGATGACGGTGGTGAGGTCGGGGGTGTATCCGGCGAACCAGGCGGCCCTGTCCTCCTCGGCCGTTCCGGTCTTGCCGGCGGCGGGGCGTCCGGCGGCCTGGGCGGCGGTGCCGGTGCCGCCCTCGATGACGCTGCGGAGGATCGCGGTCGTGGTGTCGGCGGCCTCGCGGTCGACGGCCTGGGCGGTGGGTTTCCGGTCGGGGACCTCGAGGTCCTCGCCGCCCTTGCTGACCCGGTCGACCAGGACGTACGAGCCGTGCCGGCCGTGGTTGGCGAGGGTGGCGTACGCCTCCGCCATGTCGAGGACGCTGGCGGTGGCGACGCCGAGGGCGATGGAGGGGGTGGCGGTGAGGTCGGGGGTGCTCCCGGGCAGTCCGAGGTCGAGGGCGGTCTGCCGGACCTTCTCGGGGCCGACGTCCTCGGCCATCTGGGCGTAGACGGCGTTGACGGACTTGTCGGTGGCCTCGGACACGGTGATGGGCCCGTAGCTGCGGTCGTCCTCGTTGGCAGGGGCGTACCCGGTGGGGCCGTTCGGGCCCTGGACCATGCGCTTGTTGGTGCCGTCGTACACGGTGCCAGGGGTGATGGCGCGGCCGTCCTGGGTGGTGGAGCGGTGGGCGACGGCGGAGGTGAAGACGAAGGGCTTGAAGGTGGAGCCGACCTGGTAGTCGCGGCGGGTCGCGTTGTTGACGTACTGCTTGGTGTAGTCGACGCCGCCGTACATGGCGACGACGCGGCCGGTGCCGGGGTCGATGGAGGCACCGCCGACGCGGACGTTGCGGTCGGCGGGGCGGTCCGGGCTGGTCTGGGACATCACGTTGTCGTCGACGGCCCGGACGAGGGCGTTCTGCTTCTTCTTCTCCAGGGTGGTGGTGATCCGGTAGCCGCCGGTGGCGAGGGTGTTCTCGTCGATGATCCCGTGGCCGGTGAGGTAGTCGTCGACGGCCTGGACGAGGTAGCCGCGCTGGCCGGAGAGCCCGGTGGGCGGGTGGACCTTGCCGGGGACCGGGAAGGTCATCGCGGCGCATTCGCCCGCGCCGAGCCACTTCTCCTTGACCATGCCGTTCAGTACGTAGTTCCACCGGCCGACGGCGGCGGCCTTGTTCTCGGGGTGGACGACGACGTCGTAGGCGCTGGGGGCGTTGAGCAGGGAGGCGAGGTAGGCGCCCTGGGCGGTGGTGATCCGGCCGATGTCCTTGGAGTAGTAGGCCTGGGCGGCGGCCTGGATGCCGTAGGCGTTGCGGCCGAAGTAGCTGGTGTTGAGGTAGCCCTGGAGGATCTGGTCCTTGGACTGCTCGCGGTTGAGCTTGACCGCGATGAAGAACTCCTTGAACTTGCGGACGACGGTCTGTTCCTGGCCGAGGTAGTAGTTCTTGACGTACTGCTGGGTGATGGTCGAGCCGCCCTGTCTGCCCTTGCCGGTCAGGGTGTTCCAGGCCGCGCGGACCATGGCCTTGAGGTCGACCGCCCGTTCGGAGTAGAAGTCGCGGTCCTCCGCGGCGAGGACGGCGTGCTGGACGGTGAGCGGCACCTGCGCCAGGTTGACGTTCTCCCGGTTGACCTCACCCGAACGGGCGATCACGCTGCCGTCCTTGTAGAGGTACACGTTGGCCTGCGCGGTGGCGCTGGAGTTGGCCGCCGGGATGCCGACGAGCTGGTAACCGGCGATGAAGCCGCCGATCAGGAGTACGGCGATGACCAGGAGCCCGCCGAGGGTCATCCGCCAGGTGGGTACGGCGCGGCGCCATCCGGTGCGCTTGGGGCGCCTGGTCTTCCCGGCCGTTCCGGCTGCTCCGGCCGCCGCTCCGGGCGCTTCGGCCGGTTGGGCGCCGTCATCGCCGCTGCCGGTGCCGCTGTCGCCGCCGGTCCCGCCGTTGCCGGGGGTGTCCGGTCGCTGTCTGGGGGCCCAGCCCTGGGGGCCGTCGCCGTCCTCGCCGGGCTGCTGTGGCTCGTCGCTCATGTCCGTGCAGACTCCTCGACTGCGGTCAGTTATCCCATACTGCCCTTTTTTAGGGAATAACCACCGGATCGACCTCGCTCCCGTTGCCGGAAAACCGTTCGCGGCGGCCGGTCCCGCCGGACTAGGGTCGTGCGCTTTGGTGCCCGCGGCCGTGCGGCACCCGAACCCTGGGGGTGTATGCGGTGCGGCTCTACGCGGCGGTGGCGGCGAGCGGGTTCCGGCGTCACGCCACCTACCGGATCGCCACGGCGTCGGGGGTGTTCACCAACACCGTCTTCGGATTCATCCTGACGTACACGTACGTGGCGTTGTGGGACGAGCGCCCGCAGCTCGGCGGTTACGACATGCCCCAGGCGCTCAGCTACGTCTGGCTGGGGCAGGCCCTGCTGATGACCTGCTGCATGATGGGCGGCGGCTTCGAGGAGGAGCTGATCGAGCGCATCCGTACCGGTGACGTGGTGGTCGACCTCTACCGGCCGGCCGACCTCCAGTTCTGGTGGCTGGCGGGCGACCTGGGCCGCGCCGCGTTCCATCTGCTGGGCCGAGGCATCGTGCCGATGCTGGTGGGCTCGTTCGCCTTCGAACTGGCGCTGCCCTCCTCGGGCTGGACCTGGCTGGCCTTCCTGGGCTCGGTGGCGCTCGGCGTGGTGGTCAGCTTCGCGATCCGCTATCTGGTGGCGCTCTCCGCGTTCTGGCTGCTGGACGGGGCGGGAGTGGCGCAGTTCGCCTGGCTGCTCGGGCTGTTCTTCTCCGGGATGCTGCTCCCGCTGACGCTGTTCCCCGGTCTGCTGGGGGACGTGGCGCGGCTGCTGCCGTGGTCCTCGATGCTCCAGGTGCCCGCCGACGTGTTCCTCGGCAAGTACCCGGGGTGGGAGCTGGCGCGGGCGTACGCCTTCCAGGCGGCCTGGGCGGTGGCGCTGCTGCTGGTGGGGCGGATGGTGCAGTCGGCGGCGACGCGAAGGGTGGTGATCCAGGGTGGCTGACACGGGCGGTGCGGTGGAGGCGGCCGGGGGCCGGTCCGAGGAGCGGCCGCGGGAGGTGTTCGCGGAGCGGCGGTGGTCACGGCGGTTCGGCGAGGGCCTTCGGGCGTACGGGCTGATCGTGGCGATGTGGCTGCGTTCGACGATGGCCTACCGGGCGTCGTTCGTGATGGTGACGCTCGGCAACTTCGTGGCCACCGTCTTCGACTTCGTGACGATCCTGCTGATGTTCTCGCACGTGGACCGGCTGGGCGGCTACGGCCTGTCCGAGATCGCCCTGCTGTACGGGGTCTCGGGCACCGCCTTCGGTGTCGCCGACCTGCTGCTCGGCTCGATGGACCGGCTGGGGCGGCGGGTGCGCGACGGCACGCTGGACACCCTGCTGGTGCGGCCGGTGCCGGTGCTCGCCCAGGTCGCGGCGGACCGGTTCGCGCTGCGCAGGCTGGGGCGGGTGCTGCAGGGGGTGCTGGTGCTGGGGTACGGGCTGGCGACGGTGGACGTCGAGTGGACGGTGGCGAAGGCGGCGGCGGTGCCGCTGATGCTGCTGGGCGGCGCGGGGATCTTCGGTGCGCTCTTCGTGGCCGGGGCGGCGTTCCAGTTCGTCGCGAACGACGCGTCCCAGGTGCAGAACTCCTTCACGTACGGCGGGAACACCCTGCTCCAGTACCCGCCGTCGATCTTCGCGAAGGAGCTGGTGCGCGGAGTGGTCTTCGTGGTGCCGCTGGCCTTCGTGAACTGGCTGCCCGCGCTGTACGTGCTGGGCCGCCCGTTGCCGCTGGGGCTGCCGGGCTGGGTGGGGTTCCTGTCCCCGGTGGTGGCGGCGGGGTGCTGTCTGCTGGCGGGCCTGGCCTGGCGCGCGGGCCTGCGCACGTACCGCAGCACCGGAAGCTGACGGATTATCGGATCTCTGGCGAGGGAGGCGGAGCAGCCGTCATGAGCAAGGACACGAGTACGAGCATGGATACGGATACGGATGTGCGCACGAGCACGGCGACGCGTACGGATACGGGCGCGGGCCCGGGGGCCGCGGCCGACCCCGGGTTCATCGAGCTCGACGAGGTCGAGAAGGTCTTCGAGGTGCGCCGCAGGACCGGATTCCTGCGCGGCGAACGCCGTCAGGTGCGGGCGGTCGACTCGATCAGCTTCCGGGTCGCGCGCGGCGAGATGGTCGGTTACATCGGCCCGAACGGTGCCGGGAAGTCGACCACGATCAAGATGCTGACCGGCATCCTGACCCCGAGCGGCGGCCGGCTGCGGGTGGCGGGCATCGATCCGTCCCGGGAGCGTACGCGGCTGGCGCACCGGATCGGTGTGGTGTTCGGCCAGCGCACCACGCTCTGGTGGGATCTGCCGCTGCGCGACTCGTACCGGCTGATGCACCGGATGTACCGGATTCCCGATGCCCGCTACCGGGAGAATCTGGATCGGTGCGTCGAACTCCTCGATCTGGCCGCGCTGTTGGAGGTTCCGGTACGGCAGCTGTCGCTGGGTCAGCGGATGCGCGGTGACATCGCGGCGGCGCTGCTGCACGATCCCGAGGTGCTGTACCTGGACGAGCCGACGATCGGCCTGGATGTCGTCTCCAAGGCGAAGGTCCGCGGGTTCCTGCGGGACCTGAACGCCGAGCGGGCCACGACCGTACTGCTGACGACCCACGATCTGACGGACATCGAGCAGCTCTGCTCGCGGGTGATGGTGATCGACCACGGCCGTCTGATGTACGACGGGGCGCTGGCCGGTCTGCACGAGGTGGGGGAGAGCGAGCGGATGCTGGTGGTGGACCTGGAGCGCGAACTGCCGCCGATCCGGCTGGAGTCGGCGCCGTCGGTGCGTACGGTGAAGGTGGAGGGGCCGCGGCAGTGGCTGGCCTTCCCGGCGGCGGAGTCGGCGGCGGCGCTGGTCGCCCGGATCGCCGCGGACTATCCGCTGGTCGACCTGTCGGTGCGGGAGCCGGACATCGAGACGGTGATCGCGAAGATGTATGCCTCCGGCGCTTCCTGACTCCTTGTCGGCAGCGGCCTCCCGGGGCCTTTTGGCGGCGCTTCCCGAGGCCTGCCGACTGTGACGGGGAGCGGGCGTTCAATAGGCTTTGCGGTATGACGAGTGACAGTCCGGAAATGCGTGCCTCCGATGCCGAGCGCGAGCGTGTCGCGGAAACCCTGCGCGAGGCGGTTGCCGAGGGCAGGCTGGAGATGGAGGAGTTCGAGCAGCGGTTGGACGCGACCTACAAGGCGCGTACGCACGGGGAGTTGGAGCCGCTGGTGCGGGATCTGCCCGCGCCGGGAGCGGCGGTGGCCCCGGTGGGTGCGGCTCCGGCGCGGACCGGGTCGGCGAAGCGGTGGGCGGACCGGATCGGCAGGCCCGCCACGTCGAGCGGTGCCTTCGCCTTCTGGGGCGGCTTCGGTCGTCGGGGCAACTGGACGGTGGCCCGGAAGTTCACCGCGTTCGCGATGTGGGGCGGCGGTGACATCGATCTGCGCGAGGCGAACTTCGAGGACCGCGAGGTGGTCATCCGCTGCATCACGATCATGGGTGGCATGCAGGTGACGGTTCCGCCGGAGCTGAACGTCGATGTCCGGGGCATCGGCATCATGGGCGGTTTCGGGGAGCGCACGAAGGACGAGGGCATTCCGTCGCCGGACGCCCCGCGGGTGCGGATCACCGGGTTCGCGCTGATGGGCGGCGTCGGTGTGGAGCACAAGCGGAGCAAGGCGGAGAGCCAGCGGTTGCGGGACGCGGAGCTGGAGCGGGCGAAGGGGCTGGACGGCGGGCGGGAGCGCGGCCGCCTGGAGAAGGGCCCGGACGCTTCCTGACCCCGGGCCTCCCCTCTTTCCCCGTTCCTGTTCAGAGCTGGTCGGACATCGGTTCCTCGTGCTCCAGCGAGGCCGGGTCCACCAGCGAGCCCAGCCGTCGGTAGCCCGTGTCGTTGAGATGGAGATGGTCGCCGCTGTCGTACTCCGGCCGGAGCCGGGTCGGGCGCTGCGGGTCGCGGGCGGCCGCGTCGAAGTCGACGACGTCGTCGTAGATGCCGCCCGCCCGGATCAGTTCGTTGACCCGTTGCCGTACGGCGTCGTGGGCCGGGGTCCAGGTGCGGAAGCCCTCGAACGGCATCAGGGTCGCCCCGACGACCCGCAGTCCGCGGGCGTGGGCACGTTCGGTCATGGAGCGCAGGGCGTCCGTGATGTGCCTGGGGTCGGTCTCCTGCGGGGAGCGCTGTACGTCGTTGATGCCGAGCGCGATGACGACCGTGCGTACCCCGGCGACGTCCAGCGCGTCGCGTTCGAACCGCTCGACGGCCCGTACGCCGGTGCCGTCGAGCAGGACGCGGTTGCCCGCGATGCCCGCGTTGGCCACCCCGTACCTGCCGTCCAGCCGGTCGGCGAGCACGTCGGGCCAGCGGCTGTTGGTGTCGGGGCTGGAGCCGGTGCCCGCGGTGAGCGAGTCGCCGATCACGGCGATCGTCCCGGCGGCGGTGAGGGTGTGGACGTCGACGGCGGTGAGGTAGCGCCAGTCGTCGGTGCGCCGGGTGCCCCAGGCGGTGTCCAGGTACGAGGTCTGGTGGCTGTGCTCGTGGACGGTGACCGGCCCTTCGGGGCTGCGGACGCGCAGGGTGATCACGAGGTCGGCGTCGGGGGCGACGGCGCCGGGCACGGGGTCGCTGACGGCCTGCCCGCCGACCGGGACGGTCACGGTGTGCGAGCCGGCGAAGGTGGCGGGTCGGCCGCCCACTCCGGCCCGGTCCACGACCAGCGGGTGTGTGCCGAAAAGGTTCGAAAGAGTGATGCGGGCCGCGTCACCGCCGATGCTGGTGTGCACGACATCGCGGATGGTGCGCAGGTGCAGGGCGCTGCCGGAGGCGGTGTCGGCCACCCCGGTGACGGGGGAGGCCGTCCAGGTGGCGGCCCAGAGGCCGGTGGTGTGAGCGGGGGCGGCGGGTGTCCGGGC
>NZ_JBHJQP010000244.1:0-9277 GCF_042262625.1 Streptomyces sp. NPDC056347
CGGCGGGCCGTACTCGTGGACGTGAACAGGCCGTACCCGTAACCGTGAAGGGGTGTCAGCCGTCCGACCGGGCCGCGGCCAGCAGCTCCTCCGCGTGGGCCCGTGCCGTCTCGGAGTCCTCCTGGCCCGCGAGCATCCGGGACAGCTCCCGCACCCGGTCCTCGCCCTCCAGGACCGTGACCCCGCTGCTGGTCACCGCCCCGTCGACGGTCTTCTCGACCAGCAGCTGCCGGTCCGCGAAGGCCGCGACCTGCGGCAGGTGCGTGACGACGACGACCTGGGCGGACCGGGCGAGCTTCGCGAGCCGCCGCCCCACCTCGACCGCCGCCTTGCCGCCGACGCCGGCGTCGACCTCGTCGAAGAGGTACGTGGGTACGGGGTCGGCGCCCGCGAAGACCACCTCGACGGCGAGCATCACCCGGGACAGTTCACCTCCCGAGGCCCCCTTGGCGATCGGCCGCGGCTGGGCACCGGGGTGCGGGGCCAGCAGCAGCTCGACCTCGTCGGCGCCGGACGGCCCGTAGACCACGCTCCGCCCGTCGATGTCGATGCCGGACGCCTCGTCGGCCGCCTCGGCCTGCCGGATCGCGAAGGAGACCCGGGCGTGCGGCATGGCCAGGGAGGCCAGCTCCTCGGTCACCGCGTCGGCGAAGAGCGCCGCCGCCCGGTTGCGGGCGTCGGTCAGCTCCTGCCCGAGGACGGAGAGTCCGGCCCGCAGCGCGTCGCGCTCGGCGGTCAGCTCGCCGATCCGGTCGTCGTCGCCCTCCAGCTCGGTGAGCCGGGCGGCCCCCTCCTGGGCCCAGCCGAGCACGGCGCCGACGTCCTCGCCGTACTTCCGGGTGAGCGCGGTGAGCGCGGCGCGGCGCTCCTCCACCGCGGCGAGCCGCCGCGGATCGGCGTCCAACTGATCGGCGTACCCGGCCAGTTCGCCCGCCACGTCGGAGAGCAGGATCGAGATCTCGCCGATCCGGTCGGCGAGCGCCGCGAGCGCCGGGTCGTGGGCGCGCACCGCGTCCAGCGCCCGTCCGGCGGCCGCGACCACGGTCGTCGCGTCGACGCCCTCCGGGTCCTCCGGATTGCCCGCGAGCGCGGTGTGCGCCAGGGACGCGGCGGAGGCGAGCGCCTCCGCGTGACCGAGCCGCTCGGCCTCGGCGGCCAGTTCGACGTCCTCACCGGCCAGGGGTTCGACCGCGGCGATCTCGCCCAGCCCGAAGCGCAGCAGATCGGCCTCCTGGGCGCGCTCGCGGGCCCGCGTGGTCAGCTCGTCCAGCTCCGTGGCGACCGCCCGCAGCCGGCGGTAGGCCGCCGCGTACGCGGCGAGCGGCCGGGCGACGCCGTCGCCCGCGTACCGGTCGAGCGCCTGCCGCTGCCGGGCGGGCTTGAGCAGGCCCTGCTGGTCGGTCTGGCCGTGCACGGCGACGAGCTCGTCGGCGAGTTCCGAGAGCACCCCGACCGGCACGGACCGGCCGCCGAGATGCGCCCGGGAGCGCCCCTCGGCGGAGACGGTACGGCTGATCAGCAGCGCGCCGTCCTCGATCTCGCCCCCGGCCTCCTCGGCCCGCAGCGCGACGGCGTCCCCCTCGGACACCGTGATCCGCCCCTCGACGACGGCGGCCTTGGCCCCGATCCGTACCAGGGCCGGGTCGGCACGCCCGCCGAGCAGCAGCCCGAGGCTGGTGACGACCATGGTCTTGCCCGCGCCGGTCTCACCCGTCACGGCGGTGAAACCGGGTGACAGCTCCACCACCGCGTCGTCGATGACTCCGAGCGACCGTATCCGCATCTCCTCCAACACGGACACGACCTTACGAGGTCCGAAGGCCGATGTGCGACGGACCCCGCCCCGCGGCTCACTCTCCCGGGTACGCACCCGTTGCTTCGCAACACCTCCGGGGGAACGTCCGCCGGTCAGTGCGGGGCGCCGCGCCACCCCGAGACCGGCAGCGCGAACTTCGCGACCAGCCGGTCCGTGAACGAGGCGTGGTGCAGCCGCGCCAGCCGTACGGGCACCGCCCCGCGCCGCACCTCGACCCGTGCCCCGGCGGGGAGTTCCACGGTCCTGCGCCCGTCGCACCACAGCACCCCGTGCGGGGTGTGCTGCTGGACCTCCACGGCCAGCACCGACGTCGGGGAGGTCACCAGCGGCTTGGCGAACAGCGCGTGGGCGCTGATCGGCACCATCAGCAGTGCCTCGACCTCGGGCCAGACGACGGGCCCGCCCGCCGAGAAGGCGTACGCGGTCGATCCGGTGGGGGTGGCGCAGACGATCCCGTCGCAGCCGAACCCGGTCACGGGGCGGCCGTCGATCTCCAGGACGACCTCCAGCATCCGCTCGGGCGACACCTTCTGCACGGCTGCCTCGTTGAGCGCCCAGTCGGTGTGGACGACGTCGCCGTTGGTGCGCACCACGACGTCGAGCGTCATGCGCTCCTCGACCTGGTAGGCCCGGGTGACGACCCGGTCGACGACCTTGTCCAGGTCGTCGCGCTCGGCCTCGGCGAGGAAACCGACCCGGCCGAGGTTGACGCCGAGCATCGGCACCCCGGAGGCTCGGGAGAACTCGGCGCCGCGCAGCAGCGTCCCGTCACCGCCGAGCACGATCAGCAGCTCGCAGCCGTCCACGGCCCGGGGCGTGGCGTCCGCGACCGTCTCGACGGCCGACGGGAGCGGCAGGTCCGCCGCCTCGGTGGCCAGCACCCGTACGCCCAGACCACTGCGGAGCAGCCCCTGTACGACCAGTTCGGCACTGCGGATCGCGGCCGGCCGGCCGGTGTGCGCCAGAAGAAAAACGGTTCGTGCGGTATCCGTCGTCATTCGTGCCGCATTCGTCGTCAACGAGGCCCCTCCGCCACTGCACGGTCGACATCCGCGGGATCCAGTTCAGGTGCCCCGGCCCGCAGCCACAGAAAGTACTCCACGTTTCCCGACGGTCCGGGCAGCGGGCTCGCCGTCACCCCGCGCACCCCGAGTCCCAGCTCCCAGGCCCGGCGCGCGACCTCGCGCACCGCCTCGGCCCGCAGTTCGGGGCTGCGCACCACGCCTCCGCTGCCGAGCCGCTCCTTGCCCACCTCGAACTGCGGCTTGACCATCAGGACCAGGTCGGCGTCGGGGGCGGCGCAGCGCGCCAGGGCGGGCAGGACCAGCCCGAGCGGGATGAACGACAGGTCCCCGACCACCAGGTCGACCGGCTGCCCGTCGATCGCTTCCAGCGTCAACTCCCGTACGTTGGTACGGTCCTTGACGATGACCCGGTCGTCGGACTGGAGCGACCAGGCGAGCTGCCCGTAGCCGACGTCCACGGCGACGACATGACCGGCCCCGGCCCTGAGCAGCACGTCGGTGAAGCCGCCGGTCGACGCCCCGGCGTCCAGGGCCCGGCGCCCCTCGACGGCCAGCCCCAGGGGAACGAAGGCGGCGAGGGCGCCCGCGAGCTTGTGCCCGCCGCGCGAGACGTACTCGGGGTCGCTGTCGTCCTTGGTCACGACGACGGCGGCACTGGTCTCGACCTGGGTGGCGGGTTTGGTCGCGGTGTTCCCGCCTACGGTGACCCGCCCGGCGGCGATCAGCTGGCTCGCGTGCTCGCGTGAGCGCGCGAGTTTGCGGCGTACCAGTTCGGCGTCGAGACGGCGGCGTGCCACTCCTGCCACGTTCGGTTCAGCTCCTGTTGTCGTGCGGGGGCACCGGTGCGGGTACCGGTGCGGTCGTGGGCCCGGTGTCCAGCGCGCTCAAGGTGTCGCGCAGCCCACGGTGTACATCCTCGTACACCTCGGTGTGTCCGTCCGCCGCGAGGTGGTCGGCATCGGCCAGACGCTCCAGCCCGGCGTCCACCCCGGCATGACCGGTGGGGGTACGCGTGACGCCGAGGGGCGCCGGGGCGGCGGGGTCGGGCGCGGGGGCGGCCGCCGCGTCCGGTTCCGGCGTCCGCGGCATCTCCGGCATCGAGTCGCTCATGCGGGAAACGCTACCCCGAAGGGCTGAGGTACCGTCGATCATGATGGCGACCATGGCGGAGTGCCGCAGCGCACTCGACAGACTTTCCGACCGCCTCGCGGGGGCCGACGGCGACGTACGCAGCGCGGCTTCCCTGGACCGGTCGCTGAGCTGTCACATCAAGGACCTCGGCGTCACGTTCACCGGCCGGCTGGCCGATGGCCGGATCCAGGTGCTGGACACGGTCGAGGGGCCGCCTCGCGAGAAGGCGGCGATCCGGCTCGCGATGACCGGTGAGGACCTGGTGGCCATGGTCGACGGCGAGCTGGAGTTCGCCCGCGCCTGGGCCTCGGGCCGGGTCCGTCTGGAGGCGGGCTTCCGTGATCTGCTGAGGCTGAGGTCGCTGCTCTAGGTCCGGCCGGCCCGTGTCAGCTCCCGGCCGTGGCCCCGACGGCCACGGCGCGTGGCCTGCGCGCGGCGGGCACCACCAGCGGGGTCCCGGTCTCCGGGTCGTCGATCACCTGGCAGCGCAGCCCGAAGACCCGCTCCACCAGTTCCGCGGTGACGACCTCGCCGGGCGCCCCCTCGGCGATCACCCGGCCGTCCCGCATCGCGACGAGGTGGGTGGCGTACCGCGCGGCGTGGTTCAGGTCGTGCAGGACGGCCACCAGGGTGCGCCCCTGCGTCTCGTGCAGGTCGGCGCAGAGGTCGAGGACGTCGATCTGGTGCTGGATGTCGAGGTACGTGGTCGGCTCGTCGAGCAGCAGCAGCGGTGTCTGCTGGGCGAGTGCCATGGCGATCCAGACGCGCTGCCGCTGCCCGCCGGACAGTTCGTCGACATGGCGGCCGGCCAGCGCGCCGACGCCGGTGGCCGCCATCGACTCCTCGACGACGCGTTCGTCCTCCGGCGACCACTGGCGCAGCAGCCCCTGGTGCGGGTACCGGCCGCGCCCGACGAGATCGGCGACGGTGATCCCGTCCGGGGCGACGGAGGACTGCGGCAGCAGCCCCAGTGTCCGGGCGACCTTCTTCGCGGGCAGCTGGTGGATCGCCCGCCCGTCCAGCAGCACCCGTCCGCTCTCCGGCTTCAGCGTCCGCGAGAGCGCGCGCAGCAGGGTCGACTTGCCGCACGCGTTGGGGCCGACGATCACCGTGAACGAACGGTCGGGGATCTCCACCGAGAGGTTCTCCGCGATGACCCTGCCGCCGTAGCCGAGGGTCACCGCGTCCGCGGTGAGGCGCTGCATGGTCGTAACTCCCGGGGTCGGAGGCGGCCGGGTGCGGAACGACGACACCCACGAACAAAGTTAGGTTAGGTTAACCTACCTTTTCGTGTGGTCGCGGGGCCCTACAGCCCCAGCCGGGCGACCGCCTTGCCCGAGTCCAGGCCGCAGGAGCCTTCCTCCGCGTACGACCAGGCGGCGCCGCAGAGCGCCCGCAGCCCGTCGAGCGCGTCCCCGTCCCCCTCCAGCGCCAGTTCGTCGCCGCGCACCGACGCCGTCCAGCCCCCGCACACGAAGCCGCCGCCGCCGGCCACCACCTCGGGCTGCCCGGTCAGCAGCCCCCGCAGGTCCGCGTCCACGTAGGTCGGCCGGTGCTCCGGCACGGCCGCCAGCAGCCGCGCCGCGTCCGCCACCCCGGTGAGCACCAGCAGGGAGTCCACACCTCCGTTGAACGCGCCCTCGATGTCGGTGTCCAGCCGGTCACCGACCACCAGCGGGCGCTCGGCCCCGGTGCGCAGCACCGTCTCCCGGTGCATCGGCGGCAACGGCTTCCCCGCGACCTGCGGCTCGGCACCGGTGGCGATCCGTACGACCTCGACCGCGGCGCCGTTCCCCGGCGCGATGCCCCGGGCGCTCGGAATCGTCAGGTCGGTGTTGGACGCGAACCACGGCACCCCGCGCGCGATCGCGTACGCGGCCTCCGCGAACCGCCCCCAGGCCATGTCGGGGCCGCCGTACCCCTGCACCACCGCGGCCGGCCCGTCGTCCGCCGACTCCACCGGCACCAGGCCCCGCTCCCGGACCGCCGACCACAGCCCCTCACCGCCCACCACCAGCACCTTGGCCCCGGCGGGCAGCTGGTCGGCCATCAGCCGGGCGACCGCCTGCGCCGAGGTGATCACGTCGCCGGGCTCCGCCGGCACGCCGAGCCGGGTCAGATGCGCGGCCACCGCGTCCGGCGTCCGCAGGGCGTTGTTGGTGACGTACGCCAGATGCATCCCGCCGTCCCGCGCCTCCGTCAGCGCATCGACGGCGTGGACGATCGCGTGGTCCCCCGCGTAGACGACTCCGTCGAGATCGAGCAGCGCCGTGTCGTACGCCCTGCTCAGCACCGTGCTGCTGCCGCCGGGCCGGATTCTGCTCCGCTGACTCATTCTTTGCGCTCCTCGCTCGCTGCTTCTGCCCAGATCATCGCGTACACCGGCCGCGCACTTACCATGCACGGATGAATACATCAGGTCCGGCCGGCGAAGGACTGCGTCTGATTCCGTTCCGTGGCTTGCGCTACGTCCCCGAGCGGGTCGGCAGTCTTGCCGCGGTGACCTCGCCGCCCTACGACGTCGTGGTGCGGCCCGACGGCCTTCATCATCTGGAGTCCGCCGATCCGCACAACATCGTCCGGCTGATCCTGCCCCAGGCGGACACGGCCGCGGCCCGTCACGAACAGGCGGCGCAGACCCTGAAGCGCTGGCTCGCCGAGGGCGTCCTCGCACCGGATCCCGAGCCCGCTCTGTACGTGTACGAGCAGCGCAACGCCGAGATGCTGCAACGCGGTGTCATCGGGGCGCTGGCGCTCTCCGCCCCGGCCGACGGCGTCGTCCTGCCGCACGAGGACGTGATGGCCCATGTCGTGGAGGACCGGGCCGACCTGATGCGCACCACCGCGGCCCACCTCGAACCGCTGCTGCTCACCTACCGCGGCGGGGGCCGCGAATCGGGGGCCGCCGCCGTCATCGAGCGGGCCACGGACCGTCCGCCGCTGCTCACCACCACGACCGAGGACGGGTACCGGCACCGGCTCTGGGCGGTCACCGACCCCGTCGAGCAGGCGGAGATCGGCACCGATCTCGCCCGCCACCAGGCGCTGATCGCCGACGGGCACCACCGCTGGGCCACCTATCTCCGTCTCCGGCAGGAGCACACCGTGCCCGGGCCCTGGGACTTCGGTCTGGTCCTGCTCGTCGACACGGCCCGCTACCCGCTCCGGGTCCGCGCCATCCACCGGCTGCTGCACCGCCTTCCGGTCGCCTCGGCGCTGGCCGCGCTGGACGGGGTCTTCCGGGTACGCGAACTGCCCGGCCCGCTCCCGTCGGCGCTGGACGCACTCGCCGGGGCATCCGCCGAGGGAAACGCGTTCCTGCTCGCGGGCGACGGCGGCTTCCACCTCGTCGACCGCCCCGATCCCGGGCTGCTGGCCCGCGCGATTCCCGCCGACCGCCCGCCCGCCTGGCGGGCTCTCGACGCGACGGTCCTGCACGCGGCTCTGCTCGACCATGTCTGGGAGATCCCGGACACCCCTGAGCACATCGCCTACATCCACGACACCGCCGCGGCCGTGGAGCAGGCCGAGCGGCGCGGCGCCACGGCGGTCCTGATGCATCCGGTCCGCGAGGAGGTGGTCCGCGACCTCGCCCGGCAGGGGGTCACCATGCCCCGCAAGTCGACCTCCTTCGGCCCGAAGCCGGCCACCGGCCTGGTCCTGCGCAGCCTCGACCAGGGCTGAGCAGGGACGCGGACAACAAAAAAGGGCGGCACCCCTTCCGGGATGCCGCCCTCTCTCATTGCCTCACGCCTCGGTCGTACGGTCCTTCTCGCCGTCCGTACGGTCGTCCGCGCGGTCGTCGCCGTCCGTGCGGTCGTCTTCCGCGGCGGCACCGGCGGCCGGCTCCGGGCTCACGGCCTCGTCATCGCCGTCAACCTCACCGGCCCCGACCCCGTCCTCGTCCTCGTCGAGGGCGTCCACGAACTCGACCCCGTCCATCTCGGCGAGCCGGTCGGACGCGTCGGTGGAGCCGTCCTTGTCCGCCTCCAGCGCCTTGCCGAACCACTCACGCGCCTCGTTCTCACGTCCGGCGGCGAGCAGTGCGTCGGCGTACGCGTAGCGCAGCCGGGCCGTCCACGGGTGCACGGCGCTCGACGCGAGCTCGGAGCTCTGCAGCGTGACGATGGCGGCGTCGAGCTGGTCCATGTCCCGCCGGGCCCCGGCGGCGACCAGACGCATCTCCACCTGCCCGGCCTTGTCCAGCTTCTGCACCTCGGGCTCACCGGCCATCGCCAGCGCCCGCTCGGGCCGTCCGAGCCCGCGCTCGCAGTCCGCCATGACGGGCCACAGCTCCACGGAACCGGTCATCCGCTTGGCCGCCCGGAACTCCGCCAGCGCCTCCGAGTACTTCTGCGTGGCGTACGCGGCGAAGCCGGCCGCCTCTCGCACTGCGGCCACCCGCGAGGCCAGCCGCAGCGCGATCCGCGCGTAGGCGTACGCCTGCTCCGGGTCCTCGTCGATCAGCCGGGCCACCATGACGAGGTTGCGCGAAACGTCCTCGGCCAGGGTCTTCGGCAGGCTCATCAGCTCCTGCCGCACGTCCTTGTCGATCTCGTCGCCCGTGACGTCCTCGGGGATCGGCAGCCGCTTGATGGGCTCGCGGTCCCGGTCGTCGCGCCTGTCGTATCCACCGCGGTCGTCACGCCCCCGGTAGCCGCCCCGACCGCCACGGTCGTCGCGCTGGCCACGGAAGCCGCCACCGCGGTTGTCGTCCCGCCGGAACCCGCCACGGTTGTCGTCGCGCCGGTTGTCGTCGCGGCGGAAGCCGCCGCCGCGGTTGTCGTCGTCACGGCGCGGGCCACGAGGCCGGTCGTCGTCGCGACGCGGGCCACGGAACCCACCACGCTCGTCATCCCGACGCGGCGCACGATCCCGATCCCGATCATCACGCCGGAACCCGCCACCACCACCGGAGGGCCGACCGTCGTCACGCCGGTAACCACCACGATCATTCCGGTCGTTGTCCCGGCGCGGACCACTGGCGCGGTCATCGCGACGGCCGCCGAAGCCGCCCCGGTCACCACCGTCCCGGCGACGCGGCTCGCGCTCCGAACGATCGTCGGGAGAGTTGGTGGACATCGGCGTGACTCCTGTCATCGGGTACTACAAGACATTCTGACGCAGTCGGACATCCGACGCGCTTCGACAAAAACAAAAAGACCCTTGGTCCCAGCGTGAACGCTGGGACCAAGGGTCCTTGAAAGATTGTTCGGCGGCGTCCTACTCTCCCACAGGGTCCCCCCTGCAGTACCATCGGCGCTGAAAGGCTTAGCTTCCGGGTTCGGAATGTAACCGGGCGTTT
>NZ_JBHJQP010000245.1:0-9257 GCF_042262625.1 Streptomyces sp. NPDC056347
CCCGTGCACCATGCGCGGGGGCCTGCGGCGTTCCGTACGACGCTCAGAGCCAGCTGGCGAACTCCAGCGTCAGTTCGCCCTCCTGGCGGCGGCCCGCCACCAGCGCCCGGACGCCCGACTCCACGGCGCGGAACAGCGTCCAGCCGCGCAGTCGCTCCCGGTCCACCTCCAGCGAGTCGGCGAGCTTCCCGATCCGCCGCCGGGCCGTCACCGCGCCGTTCGGCGAGGCGATCAGATCCTCCACGCGGTCGCGCACCAGCCGGGCCAGATCGTATGCGCGCTCACCGACCAGTGGCTCGGGACCGACCGTGAGCCACGGCGCCCGCTCACCGGCGAGCACCTTGCTCTGCCGGAAGTTGCCGTGCAGGAGCAGCGTCTCGGGGGAGTCGGCGACCAGTTCCTCGCGGGCCGCGATCGCCGCGGAGACCAGCGGCGCCAGGTCGGGCCGGGCGGCCGCGAAGGCCCGCATCGGTTCGACGCGGCCCCCCGTCCGCTCGGCGACCGTCCCGAAGCCGTGCCCGGCGGGCGGCTCGACCCACAGCCTGCGCACCGTTCCGGCCGCCTCCAGCAGCGCCTTCGCCTCCGGCAGCGAGCGCAGCGACACCTCGGGGTGCAGCCGTTCCAGGAGCAGTGCGCCGGGGGCGGAGGCCAGGAGCCGTACGGAGCCCCAGCCGTTCCAGTGCTCCAGCGCCGCCCGCTCCTGCTCGGGGGCGGTCCCGGGGGGCGCGATCTTCAGGGCGGCCGGGGTGCCGTCGGCGCACGTCACCAGGAGGACCAGGCTGCTGCGGCCGCCGGGGGCGGCGATCCGTTCGACGGCCGGTCCGCGCCCGGTGGCGGCCAGTGCCTCCTCGGTCAGTGCGGGAAGCCGGTCCAGCCAGTCGGCGGCGGCCGCGTCGTCGTGCGACTCGCCCAGCGCCCGCACCAGACGCTGCGGCGGTTCAAAACCCATACGTGCTGTGTTCCCTTTCAGAGCTTGCTCAGTGCGCCGTACCGGGCCCGTTCGTCACATCGGCTCCGTGGGCGGCACCGGACCCGGCGTGCGCGGCGGCCCCGGCACGTGTTCCGGAGGCGTCCCGCTCGGCGAGCCCGGGAAAGGGTACGCCGCTGCCCCGCCAGCGGACCGCGCGCACCGCGCCCTCCCGCAGCGCGTCGGCCGCCTCCCGGCGCAGCGTCCCTCCGGCGGCCCGGACGAGGTCCGAGTACACCCCGGCGACCCGGTCCTCCAGCACGGCCGCCAGCCGTACCGCCGAGTCAGGGTCGTCCACCGCGAGCGGCAGAGCGTACGCGGCCTGGGCCGCCACCGGCTCGCCGCCCAGCCCGCGCACCGTCCGCGCCAGCGCGTCGCGGCGGGCCCGGTGCGCGTGGTACGCGGCCGCGGCCTCGGCCCGGCGGTCCCCGGCGACCCGGCCGCCGACCACCCCGTAGCCGTACACCGCCGCGTGTTCCGCGGCCAGTGCGGCCTGGGCGGCCCGCAGTGTCCCCGTGCTCATGAGGAGACCTCCTTGGCGATGCCGGTCAGCAGAAAGGCGTGCGCCGCGTCCGCCGCGGCGACGGACGCCAGCAGACGGGCCAGTTCCGGCGGGGCGTCCACGAGGGCGGCCAGGTGCGTGTCCGAGGCCCGGCGCTCCGCCGCGGCGAGCTCCTTCACGGCGGCCCGGGCGTCGTCCGGAGGCGCCGGGGACGGCGCGGCGCCCGCCGCCCGCCCGCCCGAGGGGGCCAGAGCCTCGGCGTGGGCCCGTACCGCCTCCCGCAGCGGCGCCAGCGCGGCGGCGGCCGACGGATGGGCCCCGGCCACCCGCTCGTACCGGCCGAGCAGCTCCAGGCTGGTCCGGGCCGCGGCCGTCCGGATCCGCTTCTCGGCCCGCACCGCGGCGGCCCGAGCTGCCGTGGCCGCCGCGCCAGACCGGCCGGAGCCTGCCTCGCCCCCGGCCCCGTCACCGCAGCCGGCCAGCACCGCCGCCAGGGCGGCAGCTCCCGTCGCGGTGAGCGCACCTCTGCGCGTCGTCCCCGTGGGCCGCACTGTTCTCCTTCGAGTCTGTACCGGTCTTGACTGGATCTGTCCTGAAGTGATCACCGCAGGCGAGCGTACCCGCGGCGGGGGAGTGGGCGGACGGCAACACCCCTCGGGACCGGATACCCTTTGACCTGACACGCGACGATCCCCACAACAGCACACGCGGCCGAGGAGTCACCCGGATGAGCACCACCCAGAGCGAGAGGCTGCGCGGGCTGCTCGAACCGCTCGTCAGCGCCGAAGGACTCGATCTCGAGGAGATCGAGGTGTCCCGGGCCGGCCGCCGCCGTGTACTGCGGATCGTCGTGGACTCCGAGCAGGGCGTCGAGCTGGACGCCTGCGCCGATCTGAGCCGCGCGATCTCCGAGAAGCTCGACGAGAGCGACGCGATGGGTGAGGACGAGTACGTCCTCGAAGTCAGTTCCCCCGGTGCCGACCGTCCGCTGACGGAGCACCGCCACTACGTACGCGCCACGGGCCGCCTGGCCAAGCTGCACCTGCGCGAGGGCGGCGAGCTGGTCGCCCGCATCCTCGTCGTCGACGAGGACGGCCTCGATCTGGAGGTTCCGGGCGTCAAGGGCCGCAGGCCGACGTCCCGCCGGGTCGCCTTCGACGAGATCGCCAAGGCGCGCGTGGAGATCGAATTCAACCGCAAGGACAAGAAGGAAGAGGAGGCGTAACCGTGGACATCGACGTGAAGCTCTTGAAGGCCTTGGCCCAGGACAAGGAGATCCCCTTCGACGTGCTCGTCGAGGCGATCGAGTCGGCCCTCCTCATCGCCTACCACCGTACCGACGGAAGCCACCGCCGAGCGCGGGTGGAGATCGACGAGCGCGGCCATGTGACGGTGTGGGCGAAGGAGGACCCGGCCGACCTCGAAGAGGGCCAGGAGCCCAAGGAGTTCGACGACACCCCGTCCGGTTTCGGGCGGATCGCGGCGACCACCGCCAAGCAGGTCATCCTCCAGCGGCTGCGCGACGCGGAGGACGACAAGACCTTCGGCGAGTACGCGGGCCACGAGGGCGATGTCGTCACCGGCGTCGTCCAGCAGGGCAAGGACCCCAAGAACGTCCTGGTCGACATCGGCAAGCTGGAGGCCATCCTGCCGGTGCAGGAGCAGGTCCCGGGTGAGGAGTACACCCACGGCCTGCGGCTGCGCACCTACGTGGTGCGGGTCGCCAAGGGTGTGCGGGGCCCGTCCGTGACGCTGTCGCGGACCCACCCCAGCCTGGTGAAGAAGCTCTTCGCGCTGGAGGTCCCGGAGATCGCCGACGGGTCCGTCGAGATCTGCGCGATCGCCCGCGAGGCCGGTCACCGCACCAAGATCGCGGTCCGTTCGACCCGCTCCGGGCTGAACGCCAAGGGCGCCTGCATCGGCCCGATGGGCGGCCGGGTGCGCAACGTCATGGCCGAGCTGCACGGTGAGAAGATCGACATCGTGGACTGGTCGGACGACCCGGCCGAGATGGTCGCCAACGCCCTGTCACCCGCACGGGTGAGTATGGTCGAGGTCGTTGACCTCGGTGCCCGGTCGGCCCGGGTCACCGTGCCCGACTACCAGCTGTCGCTGGCGATCGGCAAGGAGGGGCAGAACGCCCGCCTCGCCGCCCGGCTCACCGGCTGGCGGATCGACATCCGTCCGGACACCGAGACCGACGACGAGCGCGACGCGGCCGACCGGGAGCGTGCCGAGCGGGCCCGCGAGCGTTCCGAGCGGCGCTGATCCGTACCGCACGGGGAATACATCTCGGTGCCGTGGCGCTGAGATCACGACAACATCCGTTCGATTCTTGCCCCAAAGGGGTGAGGTCGGTGCGGGGAGGTAGACTTAAACGTGTCTGGCCGGACGCACGTCCGCGCTTGCCCTGAGCGGACCTGTGTGGGATGCCGGGAGCGGGCGGTCAAGAGCGAGCTGCTGCGCATCGTCGCGGACGGGGACATCTGTGTTCCCGATCCTCGCGGTACGCTGCCCGGCCGGGGTGCTTACGTGCACCCCGCCTCCGTCTGTCTGGACCTGGCGGTTCGCCGCCGGGCCTTCCCCCGGGCCTTCAAGGCCAAGGGGCCGTTCGACCCCGCCGCGGTACAGCGGTTCGTCGAGCGGGAGACACCGTAAGAACGAACGGCACGGAACCCCGTGCGGTCAGGTACCTCGCGAGTTGGAAGTAGGTCGAGATTGCGATGAGCACTCGATGAGTACGCGATGAGTACGCCCATGAAGTAGCGACGGTCCGGCGGTAACCCGGACCTAAAAGGAGCGAAGTGGCTAAGGTCCGGGTATACGAACTCGCCAAGGAGTTCGGTGTAGAGAGCAAGGTCGTCATGGCCAAGCTCCAGGAACTCGGTGAATTCGTCCGTTCGGCGTCCTCGACGATCGAGGCGCCGGTTGTACGCAAGTTGACTGACGCACTGCAGGGGCCCGGCGGCAACGCCGGCAAGTCCGCTGCGAAGCCCGGCGCGCCCCGCAAGGCGACGCCGGCCAAGCCCGCGGCGCCGTCTCCGGCCGCCGCGGCACGTCCCGCTGCCCCGAAGCCCGGCGCCCCGGCCCCCAAGCCGGCCCCCGCCGCCCCGGTGAGCAGCACCCCCGCGCCGTCCGCGGGCCCGCGTCCGGGTCCGCGTCCCGCGCCCAAGCCCGCCCCGGTGACTCCGGTGCCCGCCGCCGAGTTCTCGGCGCCGGCCCCGGCCCCGCAGCAGGCTCCGCGTCCCTCGGGCGCCACGCCCGGCCCGCGTCCCGCCCGTCCGGCCCCGGCCGGCGGTCAGCGTGACGGTGGCCAGCGCGATGGCGGCCAGCGCGACGGCGGTCAGCGTGATGGCGGCCAGCGCGGCGGCGACCGTCCGGCGCGTCCCGGTGGCCAGGGCGCTCCGCGCCCCGGCGCCCGTCCGGCGGGTCCCCGTCCGGGCAACAACCCCTTCACGTCCGGCGGCTCGACGGGCATGGCCCGTCCGCAGGCCCCCCGTCCCGGTGGCGCCCCGCGTCCCGGCGGTGGCCAGGACCGTCCCGCCCCGCGTCCGCAGGGCGGCCCCGGTGGCGCCCCGCGTCCCCAGGGTCAGGGCGGCGCCCGTCCGACCCCGGGCGGCATGCCGCGTCCGCAGGCGCCCCGTCCGGGTGCCCCCAGCGGTAACCGCCCGAACCCGGGCATGATGCCGCAGCGTCCCGCGGCCGGTCCCCGTCCTGGCGGCGGCCCCGGTGGCCGTGGTCCCGGTGGCGGCGGTCGTCCCGGTGGCGGCGGCGGTGGCGGTCGTCCCGGCTTCGCCGGTCGTCCGGCCGGTCCCGGCGGCGGTGGCGGCGGCTTCGCCGGCCGTCCCGGTGGCGGCGGTGGCGGTGGCGGCGCAGGCCGTCCCGGCGGTGGCGGCGGCTTCGGCGGTCGTCCCGGCTTCGGTGGACGTCCCGGCGGCCCCGGTGGCCGTGGTGGCACACAGGGTGCGTTCGGCCGTCCCGGCGGTCCCGCGCGTCGTGGTCGCAAGTCGAAGCGGCAGAGGCGCCAGGAGTACGAGGCCATGCAGGCCCCGTCGGTGGGCGGCGTCATGCTGCCCCGCGGCAACGGACAGTCCGTCCGTCTGTCGCGCGGTGCCTCCCTCACCGACTTCGCGGAGAAGATCAACGCCAACCCGGCGTCGCTCGTCGCCGTGATGATGAACCTCGGCGAGATGGTCACGGCGACGCAGTCCGTCTCCGACGACACCCTCAGGCTGCTCGCGGACGAGATGAACTACGTCCTCGAGATCGTCAGCCCCGAGGAGGAGGACCGCGAGCTGCTCGAGTCCTTCGACATCGAGTTCGGCGAGGACGAGGGCGGCGAAGAGGCCCTGGTCTCCCGTCCGCCGGTCGTGACCGTCATGGGTCACGTCGACCACGGCAAGACCCGACTGCTGGACGCGATCCGCAAGACGAACGTCGTCGCGGGCGAGGCCGGCGGCATCACGCAGCACATCGGTGCGTACCAGGTCTCCTCCGAGGTCAACGGCGAGGACCGCCGTATCACCTTCATCGACACCCCGGGTCACGAGGCGTTCACCGCCATGCGTGCCCGTGGTGCGAAGTCCACCGACATCGCGATCCTCGTGGTGGCGGCGAACGACGGTGTGATGCCCCAGACGATCGAGGCGCTGAACCACGCCAAGGCGGCCGAGGTGCCGATCGTGGTCGCGGTCAACAAGATCGACGTCGAGGGTGCCGACCCGACCAAGGTGCGCGGTCAGCTCACCGAGTTCGGTCTGGTGGCCGAGGAGTACGGCGGCGACACGATGTTCGTCGACATCTCCGCCAGGCAGGGGCTCAACATCGAGCAGCTGCTGGAGGCCGTGGTCCTGACCGCGGACGCCTCGCTCGACCTGCGGGCCAACCCGGAGCAGGACGCGCAGGGTATTGCGATCGAGTCCCACCTCGACCGCGGCCGCGGTGCCGTCTCGACCGTCCTGGTCCAGCGAGGCACGCTGCGCATCGGTGACACGATGGTGGTCGGCGACGCGTACGGCCGTGTCCGGGCGATGCTCGACGACAACGGCAACAACGTCGAGGAAGCGGGTCCGTCGACCCCCGTCCTCGTGCTCGGTCTCACCAACGTCCCGGGTGCCGGTGACAACTTCCTGGTGGTCGACGAGGACCGTACGGCCCGTCAGATCGCCGAGAAGCGTGCCGCCCGCGAGCGCAACGCCAACTTCGCCCGCAAGGGTGTCCGGTTCTCCCTGGAGAACCTGGACGAGGCGCTCAAGGCCGGTCTGGTCCAGGAGCTCAACCTCATCATCAAGGGCGACGCGTCCGGTTCGGTGGAGGCTCTCGAGTCCTCGCTGCTCCAGCTCGACGTCGGCGACGAGGTCGACATCCGGGTCCTGCACCGCGGTGTGGGTGCGGTCACCGAGTCGGACATCGACCTGGCGACCGGCTCCGACGCCATCGTCATCGGCTTCAACGTCCGCGCTGCCGGGCGTGCCCAGCAGATGGCGGAGCGCGAGGGCGTCGACGTCCGGTACTACTCGGTGATCTACCAGGCCATCGAGGAGATCGAGGCGGCCCTCAAGGGCATGCTCAAGCCGGAGTACGAAGAGGTCGAGCTCGGCACGGCGGAGATCCGCGAGATCTTCCGCTCGTCCAAGCTGGGCAACATCGCCGGTGTGCTGGTCCGCTCCGGCGAGGTCAAGCGCAACACCAAGGCGCGGCTGCTGCGCGATGGCAAGGTCATCGCGGAGAACCTCACCATCTCCGGTCTCCGTCGCTTCAAGGACGACGTCACCGAGATCCGCGAAGGCTTCGAGGGCGGTATCAACCTCGGAAACTTCAACGACATCAAGATCGACGATGTCATCGCGACCTACGAGATGCGCGAGAAGCCGCGAGGCTGATCCACGGGGAATCCCGGGGCACGTCCCCGGGTCCTTCCCCAGTAGTCGGGGCCGGTCGACGGGTCGTATTTCCGTCGATCGGCCCCGGCCGTTCCGTGTACGGTTCTGGTGTCCTCGCCCAGCGCGGGCGGGGCACGAACCCGAACCGGCGGGACATCCGGACACCTATGTATGTGGGGACACTGTCCTTCGATCTGCTTCTCGGCGACGTACGGTCGTTGAAGGAGAAGCGCTCCGTCGTCCGCCCGATCGTCGCCGAGCTCCAGCGGAAATTCGCGGTGAGCGCGGCGGAAGTGGGCGGTCAGGATCTCCATCGCAGGGCCGAGATCGGCCTTGCCGTGGTCTCCGGGGACACCGGACACCTCACAGATGTTCTGGACCGGTGCGAGCGGCTGGTGGCCGCCCGCCCCGAAGTGGAGCTGCTGTCCGTACGACGGCGGGTACACAGCGACGAAGACGATTGAGCAAGGCGAAGAAGGAGACGGACCAGTGGCCGACAACGCGCGGGCTAAGAGGCTGGCGGACCTCATTCAGGAGGTGGTCGCCGAGAAACTGCAGCGCGGTATCAAGGACCCGCGTCTGGGTACGCACGTGACCATCACGGACACCCGGGTCACCGGTGACCTGCGGGAGGCCACGGTCTTCTACACGGTCTACGGTGACGAGGAGGAGCGGGCGAGCGCGGCGGCCGGTCTGGAGAGCGCCAAGGGCATTCTCCGTTCGGCGGTCGGAGCTGCGGCGGGGACGAAGTTCACGCCCACGCTCGCCTTCGTCGCGGACGCCCTGCCGGACAACGCCAAGGCGATCGAGGACCTCCTCGACCGGGCGCGTGCTTCGGACGAGCGGGTGCGCGAGGCGTCCTCGGGCGCCACGTACGCGGGCGGGGCCGACCCGTACCGCAAGGCGGACCACGAGAACGACGAGGACGCCGCCTCCGAATGACATCGCAGAACACGCCGGACGGCCTTGTCATCGTCGACAAGCCGTCCGGCTTCACTTCGCACGACGTCGTCGCCAAGATGCGCGGCATCGCCCGGACCCGGCGGGTCGGCCACGCCGGCACGCTGGACCCGATGGCGACGGGGGTCCTGGTGCTCGGCGTCGAGCGGGCCACCAAGCTGCTGGGCCACCTCGCACTGACCGAGAAGGAGTACCTCGGAACGATCCGGCTCGGCCAGAACACCATCACGGACGACGCGGAGGGCGAGTTCATCTCGTCCACCGACGCCTCCGGCGTGACGCGTGAGGCCATTGACGCCGGGGTCGCCGCCCTGACCGGCCCGATCATGCAGGTGCCGTCCAAGGTCAGCGCCATCAAGATCGACGGCAAGCGGTCCTACGCGCGGGTGCGCGGTGGCGAGGAGTTCGAGATCCCGGCCCGTCCGGTGACGATCTCGTCCTTCCGGATCTACGACGTCCGCCCCGAGACCGCCGAGGACGGCACTCCCGTCGTCGACCTGGTCGTCTCGGTGGTCTGCTCCTCGGGTACGTACATCCGCGCCATCGCCCGGGACCTCGGTGCCGGGCTCGGCGTCGGCGGACATCTGACCGCACTGCGGCGCACCCGGGTCGGGCCGTACGGTCTCGACGCGGCGCGGACGCTCGACCAGCACCAGCAGGAGCTGACCGTGATGCCGGTGGCCGAGGCCGCCGCCTCGGCCTTCCCGCGCTGGGACGTGGACGAGAAGCGCGCCAGGCTGCTGCTGAACGGCGTGCGGCTGGACATGCCGGCCTTCCCGCCGGGGCCGGTCGGCGTCTTCGGGCCCGACGGGCGCTTCCTGGTCCTGGTGGAGGAGCAGAAGGGCAAGGCCAAGAGCCTCGCCGTCTTCGTCTGAGGGCCGAGAAGGCCCCTGCGACGTCTTGTCGTGGAGCGGGCGTGGAGCGGTCGCGGGACGGCTCCTGCGAC
>NZ_JBHJQP010000246.1:0-9094 GCF_042262625.1 Streptomyces sp. NPDC056347
CTCCCGTCCCGGCCACGGACCGGGACGGGGCGCGGCCCCCGTCCGTTGTCAGTGCAGGGTGCCAGACTCGAAGGCATGACCGAACGGTGGGCCCTGACCACGACGGAGACCGGCGGCGCCCTCCTCGCGCCGCTGGCCCCGACGGGCCTGCCCGCCGGCCCCGTCGTGGCCGAGCCCGACGTGGTGGCGGCGGTCCGCGCCCGCCCCGAGGTCACCCGCTGGGTCTGGCGCTCCTGCGCGGAGGTGTACCCCCGGCTCCTCGCGGCGGGTGTCCCCGTGGACCGCTGTTACGACGTCGAGGTCGCCGAATCCCTGCTCCTGGCCCATGAGGGCCGCCTCGGTGAGCCCCGCTCCGCCGCGGCCGCCCACGCCCGCCTGCACGGCGCCCCGGTGCCGCCCGATCCGCCGCCCCGCTCGGCGGAGCCCGGCGCGCAGTCCTCGCTCTTCGAGCCCCGGCCGGCCGCCCCGCTCCCCTTCGACGCCCTGCTGGAGGTCTACGCCGACCAGCTCCGCCGGCACGACGCCACCGAGCACCCCGGCAGAATGCGGCTGCTCACCGCCTCCGAGTCGGCGGGCATGCTGGTCGCCGCCGAGATGCACCGCTCCGGCCTCCCCTGGCGGGCCGACGTCCACCGCGAGGTCCTCCACGAGCTGCTCGGCGAGCGGTACGCGGGCGGCGGCGAGCCCCGCAAGCTGGCCGAGCTGGCCGACCAGGTGTCCGCCGCCTTCGGCAGACGGGTCCGCCCCGACCTCCCGGCCGACGTGGTGCGGGCCTTCGCGCAGGCCGGGATCAAGGTGCGGTCCACCCGCCGCTGGGAGCTGGAGGGCCTGGACCACCCGGCGGTGGCCCCGCTCGTGGCGTACAAGAAGCTCTACCGGATCTGGACGGCGCACGGCTGGTCCTGGCTCCAGGACTGGGTGCGTGACGGCCGCTTCCGCCCGGAGTTCCAGCCGGGCGGCACGGTCAGTGGCCGCTGGACGACGAACGGCGGCGGGGCGCTCCAGATCCCCAAGGTGATCCGGCGGGCGGTCGTCGCCGATCCGGGCTGGCGCCTGGTCGTCGCGGACGCCGACCAGATGGAGCCCAGAGTGCTCGCCGCGATCTCCCGCGACCGCGGCCTGATGGAGGTGGCGGGCCACGACGGCGATCTGTACACCGCCCTCTCCGACCGGGCGTTCCACGGCGACCGGGAGCACGCCAAGCTCGCCCTGCTCGGCGCGGTCTACGGCCAGACCTCGGGCGACGGCCTGAAGAACCTGGCCGCGCTGCGCCGGAGGTTCCCACGCGCCGTGGCCTATGTCGACGATGCCGCGAAGGCCGGGGAGGACGGCCGCCTGGTACGGACGTGGCTGGGCCGGACCAGCCCCCCGGCCGCCGGGAGCGAGGCGTACGAGGAGGCGGGCATCCCGCAGGAGAGCGCCGGGCCGACCGGCTCCGACGACGGCTCCGACCCCGGTTCCGGGTCGGGTTTCACCCCGGGCTATGCCTCGTCGAACGCCCGTGCGCGGGGCCGTTTCACCCGTAATTTCGTGGTGCAGGGCAGTGCGGCCGACTGGGCGCTGCTGCTCCTGGCCGCCCTGCGCCGCTCGCTGCACACCGCCGGACTCCGCGCCGAGCTGGTCTTCTTCCAGCACGACGAGGTGATCGTGCACTGCCCCCAGGAGGAGGCGGCCGCCGTGGTGGAGGCCATCCGGGCGGCCGGGGAGCTGGCCGGGCGGACCGCCTTCGGCGAGACACCCGTGCGCTTCCCGTTCACTACGGCGGTGGTGGAGCGCTACTCCGACGCGAAGTAGCCCCCGGCGCCGAACCGGCACCCGGCCCCGGCCCCGGCGCGTCGCCGAACCCGGCGAGCCCGTGGTCGTAGTGCGCCGGGCGCAGATGGTGATGCCGGTGCCGGGCGTTCAGCAGATGGATGACGTACGCCGCGATCGCGATCATCGCGAGGACGACCGCGAAGGTGATCAGGCTGTTCATGCCGTTCCGGCCCCCTTCGAACACGCAGGCCGATCGGTGCGGCCCACCGGGAGCCGTACGCGTCCAGGTTACTCCGCTGCCCGGCGCCCACCCCCCTCGGACGAGCACCGGACAGCGGCGGGGTCGCCCCCGCTGTGCCGCGCGTCTACACGCGTTCCCACAACGCGGGGACGTTGGGCGGCTCCCACCCGGCCATCGCCGTGTGGGCCTGCGTGCAGCGGTACGTGGCCCCGCCGTACGTGACGCGGTCTCCCGCGGTGTACGCCGTGCCGGCCTTCCAGGTGCCGCCCGGGGTGGTCGGCGGGTCCGTGGGGTCGGTCGGCGGGTCGGTCGGGCTCTGGGCGATGTTGAGGACGAAGTCGAACGTCCCCTGCTGCCCCGAGCCCGCGTCCCGGACGTTCATCAGCAGCGCCGGGTCGTACAGCATGTCGGTGTTGTTGCGCGGCTCGCCCGGGAAGTACAGCTGGGTGGTCAGGATGGACGAGCCGGGCGCCTGGACCTTCACATGGATGTGGCGGGTGCGCCCGGGGTACAGCCCCGGCACGATCGTGGTCAGGCTGTACGCCCCCGACTGGTCGGTGAACTGGTGCCCGCGGAAGGCGAATCCGCTCATGTCGTAGGCACCGTTGGTGTCGGCCTGCCAGAAGTCCAGCAGCACTCCGGGGATCGGCCGGCACGCCCGGCCGAAGACGTAGCCGCTCACGGTCAGCCGGACACCGGGCGTGCTGTCGGTGATCAGGCTGGTGCGGAGCGGGGAGTTGGGCTTGAAGTAGGGGCCCTCGATCTGGTCGTGGGTCGGGCCGTCGCCGTCGTCGCAGTTCGGCGTCGGGGCCAGCGGCTTGCCGCCGGAGCCCGCGTCCCGGGCGAGCGCGACGCCACCGCCCGCGAGCAGCGGGACGGCACCGGCGACGAGCGCGGCCTTGAGCAGGGTCTTTCGGCTGATCGGTCGGTCGCCGGGGTTCTGGCCCTCGGCCGGTTCTGGGGTCATGGCTGATTCCTCGGGGTGGGGGAAGGGCACGTGCATGACACAGAGCGGTTCGGGGTGCGCGCCGCCCGGCCGGGAGGCCGAAGCGGTAGCCGGGCGGGCGCGGTAACCGGTGGCGGCCAGGGGTGCGGGGCCGCCGTATTCACTGCGGAGCGGTCTCGGAGCCGGGCGGGCTCAGGCCCGGGCCCAGAGGGCCGGTACGTTCGGCGGGGTCCAGCCGGGCTGCGCCAGGTGCGCCTGGAGGCAGCGGTAGCTGTCGGAGCCGTACGTCACGACGTCGCCCGCCGCGTACGTCGTGCCTTCCTTCCAGGTACCGCCCGGGTTGGTCGGCGGCTCGCTCGGGTCGGGCCCGGTGCCGCTGGTCATCAGCGTCAGCCCGTACGCCTGGAGCGCCGGGTTCACCGGCTGGAAGTACGTCGTACCGCCCTGGGAGCAGTTGCCGGAGCCGCCGGAGGTGACGCCCTGCGCCTGGCTGCCGGAGATGAACGAGCCGCCGGAGTCCCCGGGTTCGGCGCACACATTGGTCCGGGTGACCCCGGAGACGGTGCCCTCCTGGTACGTGACACTGGTGTTGCGCTGCTGCACGGTCCCGCAGTGCCAGCCGGTCGTCGAGCCGGATCGGCAGACCGACGAGCCCTCCAGCGCCTCGGTGGACCCGGTGACGGTGATGTCGCCGTTGCCGTACCCGTTCACCAGGGCGCGCGGCGTCCAGTTGGTGTTGGTGGCGACCCAGGAGTAGTCGCGGCCCGGGAAGGTGGAGCCCTGGAACGAGCCCTGCGCCTGCTGGTCGTAGCCGTTGGTGGTGACACCCGGTGTGCCGCAGTGACCGGCGCTGACGAAGCCGCCCTGCGTACCGCGCTTCACGGGGAAGCCGATGGAGCACCGCCCCAGACCGTTCATGTAGTACGCGTCACCGCCCCGAAGATCGGCGAACGTACGCGGCCGCTCGGTGGACCGCCGCACCGTCACGAGCTCGGCCGGCACTCCGGCCTCGGCCAGGAACGCCTCGGCGGCCTTGGCGCGGGCGGCCTCGACGACGACCCGGTTGCTCGCCACGTCGACGTACCAGACCGGCACACCGGCGGGCGCCCCGCGCTGCGCGGCCCGGTCCAACGCACCCTTGGCGGAGTCGAGTTCGGCCTGGCTGTGCGCGACGACCACGGACCGGGCACCGGCGAGGCGGATCTCCTCGGCGTGGGCGGCGTCGGTGGTGGCGACCGTCAGGGCCGCGTCGTCACCGCTGACCCGGGCGCCGGCGAAGTCCGCGCCGAGCGTGTGCTTCAGCGCGGAGGCGATCGCCGCCGCCCGGGTCTCGTGCCCGATCCGGCTGCGCGCCTCGGCCTCGTTCAGGCCGAGATCGCGCTTCATTGCCTCCAGCAGACCGGGCGAGAGCTGCCCGGTCCCCGCGGCGGTGGGGGTGCGGAGCTGGGGCGCCGGATCGGCGGACGCGCTGCCGGTCAGACCGGCCAGCGCGAGCGCCCCGACGGCAACGCTGGCGGTACACGCGGCCAGGGCACGTCTGCGGAGTGTGGAGCTCTCCACGGAACTCTCCTTGACTTCGGGGGAATTGCCGACAACGTAGCCGCGTACACGTCATCCCAGGAGATCCCGTTCACCCCCTCACTTCGCGTTATGGTCTCGCCGGTATCCGCCCCGCGGACCGGCCCCGGGCATCCCCGTCCGCCGCCGGTCCCCGTAGGTTCGCCCCATGCGAATAGGTGAGCTGCTCGGTGCCGGACGATCGGCCGATGTGTACGCACTCGACGAGAAGTGGGTCCTGCGCCGCTACCGGAACGGCATGGACGCCACGCCCGAATGGATGGTCATGGCCTACCTCGCCGCACACGGCTGCCCCGTCCCGCGCCCGGGCCCGCGCGACGCGAAGACGCCGCCCGGCGATCTGGTACTGGAGCGCCTGACCGGCCCGACGATGCTGGACGCCCTGCTGGCCGAGGAGTTGTCGGCGGACGAGGCGGGCGCCCTGCTGGCCGGCCTCCTCGCCGAACTCCACACCGTCCCGGCCCGGCTCTCCCCGCACCCCGAGGACCGGATGCTCCACCTCGACCTGCACCCGGGCAACGTGATGCTGACGGACCGGGGCCCGGTGGTGATCGACTGGAGCAACGCGTCGGAGGGCGCCCCCGCCCTGGACCGCGCCATGTCCGCACTGATCCTGGCCCAGATCGCGGTGGACCCCGCCTCCCCGCTGTCCGCCCCGGCCCGCACTCTCCTGACCGCCCTGGCCCCCCACCTCACCGCCTCCGGCCCGCTGCCCGCCCCCCACCTCACCGAAGCCGCCCACCACCGCACCGCCAACCCCACCCTGACCGCCCACGAACTCACCCTCATCGAACCGGCCACGGCCCTGGTCCACGCCCTGACGGGCTGACGGGCTAACGGGCTGACGGCAACCCGACGGACGACGGGCGGCCCCGAAGCGACGGGCCCGCCCGGGCCTTGCCGATGGCCTTGGCCTGGTCGGCGGCGAGGGCGGGGTCGACGGCCTTGAGGGCGGCGATCAGCCCTGCGGTCTGGGCGACGTTGGGCGACGGGACACTGCCGACGGCCGGTGCGCCGGCGGCGGCCGGTGCGCTGGATGCCGGGGAGGCGGCGCTGCCGGCCGGGGCCGCGCTGGTGGTGGCGGGTGCGGGCGCGACGGGGGCGCTGCTGGTGGCGGAGGCGCTGCCGTCGTCGTCGCAGGCGGTCAGGGTGAGGAGTGCGGCGGCGGTCAGGCCGACCGTGAGAAGTCGGAGCCTCATGACTGACACGGCGTCAGCAGCGAGGGTGCGGCGGTGCCGTTGTCGCTGGACCGCGAGGAGGCCATGGCGCGGCCGGGACCGGGAGTCGGCGGTCGGCGCGCACGGGCGGAGCGTCCGTGCGCGCATGCTCCGCCGACGCCACGGCCCTGCGCCCCACCGGCAGGAGCCCTCCCCCACTCCCCTCCCCGCACGCGCCCCTCGGAAAAGTCCAGCGGCGGCCCGGAGGGGCGGGCGTCCAGCCGGTGCGCCGCGGTCGACGGACTGCCCGGCACCGGCCCCTGGGTCACTCGGCCGGTGCGCGGGCCGAAGGGCCCGGTCGCTCAGGTTCCGCCGGGTTTGCCCGTCGAGACCAGCAGGAGGACGGACGAGCCCGGTGCCACCGGTTCTGCGCCGCCCCGGGGCTGACTGCTGATCACCTGCCCGGCGGGAGCGTTCCAGTCCGTGTGCCGCATGATCGTGCAGCTCAGTCCGAGTCCGCGCAGCAGGCTTCCGGCCTGTTCGACCGGCATGCCGGCCAGGTCCGGCAGCGCGATGCCCGCTCCCCCGGTCTGCTCCTGCTCCTGTGTCGGAGTCGCATCGGCGCTTCCGCTCTTGGGGGTGCCGGTGGCGAGCGGGGTGCACGCCCCGTTCGCCGGTGAGGACAGGGACGGGGAGGCGCCGGGCGCGGGCGGCACGGGCTTCAGCGCGAAGAACCCCACCGTGGCGCACGCCAGCACGCAGCACGCCGCAGCGGTGCCGAGGAGCGCCCGGCGGGTGCGGCTGCGGCTGACGGCTCGCTCGATCGCGGCCGCGTCGATGACCGGCGCCGTCGGCCCGTCGGCGAAGGAGGCCACCGCGGCACGCAGCTCGGCTTCGAGGCCCGGCTCGAACGGGGCCGGTCCGGACGACGTGTTCCTCACTTCGTACCTCCGAAAGCGGTCGACGGCGTGTGCGGCGCCTGGGCGCCCGATACGGAATCGCGCAGCTTGGCCAGGCCGCGGGCGAGCTGGGACCTCACTGCACTCGAAGAGATGTCCAGGACGTCGGCGACCTGCCGGGCGTCCAGATCGTGCAGGTAGTACAGGACCACCACGCTGCGCATGCCCATCGGCAGCCCGAGCAGTGCCTCGATCAGTTCCGCGCGCAGATCCACCTGCCCGAACCGGTCCCGGGGGTCGGCCGTCTCGGGCACCCCCGACAGCCCGGGGCGCTCGCCCCGGCGCGACAGCCGCCGCCAGCGGTCGTTGGCCAGGTTGACCAGCACTTTGCGCACGTACGCCTCCGGCGAGTCCACCACCGCGCCCTTCCGCCACTGTCGGCACGCCCGCTCCAGCGCCTCCTGCACCAGATCCTCGGCCACATGTACGTCACCGGTCAGCGCATACGCGGTGCGGAACAACGCTCCCGACCGCTGTGCGACGAACTCCGTGAATCCGTTGCCCGGACCGCTCCTACGAAACCTCACCCGCCGACCTCCTCTCCTCGTCCCGTCCCGATCACTGCCCCCATGACGGCGGAACGGGGCCGGGTGCTGCACCGAGCCGCCGGCAGTGACGTGAATCACAGCTGGGACGGAAGGGTGTCCCAGGACCTCGCGCCGCTGCCGCCCGGGGTGCGGGCGGGGCCCGGCGAAGTGGAGGGCCGCCGGGCGGGCGGCCCGCGGTCGGCCGAGAAGAACGGGGGCGCCTCTTGCCGGATACTACGGTGACCGTACTACGGTGTGCCGGGTGAAGAACAAACGCTCCATGCAGGAGCCGACCTTCCTCCTCCTCACCGCACTCGCCGACCGGCCGCGCCACGGCTACGCGCTCGGGGACGAGGTCGCCGCGATCTCCGACGGTCGGGTGCGACTGGGCGCAGGCAGCCTCTACGGCACCCTTGACCGCCTGCTGGCTGAGGGGCTGATCCGCGTCGAGCGCGAGGAGACGGTGGACGGACGCCCCCGACGCGTGTTCACCCTCACCCCGGACGGAGAACAGTCGCTCAGGACCGAGGCCGACCGCCTGCGCTCCGCCCTGCGCGAGGCGGACCGCCGCCTGGCGGCACCCCGGACCCGTTCCGCAGGAGGCTCGGCATGACCTCGAAGCACCCCCTGAACGCCTGGCTTCTCCGGCGGGCCTCGCGCTCTACCTGTCCTCGTACGGCACCGGCGCGCTCGCGGAGGTGACCGACTTCGCCGCCCGCCGGATCGCTCTCCGGTCCGGCCGGAGGGCTGCGCGAGGTGGCCGACGTCGCCGGGCACGGAGTCCGGGTCCGGCTCGGCCTGGTCTCCCACCGCCCGACGGGCCGGGCGTTCGCCACCGCGGCGCCGATCGCCGCCCTGCTCGCCGGAACCTACGCGGCAGCCTCGGTCGTGCGCGACGTGCGAACCGCCGTCAGCCCCGAGACCCACGGCTCCTCCACCAGCGGCTTCCCCGACGGAGGCCCGCTCCTGGCGGCGGTCTCGTTCCTCGTCCCGGCCGCGCTCACGGCCTGCGCGGTGGTGGCCGACCGCTGGTCCGCCGCACGGGTCCTGGCCCTGCTGGCCGCCGCTTCGGCGACACTGTTCTGCCTGCTGTCCTACACCGGGCCGCTCAGCCCGGACCGAGCCGCAGCAGCCGAACTCGGCCTCGGCCCGCGCGGGTTGGGGCTGATCACGCTCAACACCCTGATCCTCCTGCTCGCCCCGCCCGACCGGGAGCGCCGCCCCGGCACCGGGCTGTGGCTCGCCGTCGTCGTCACGGCCTCGGCCGTCGGTGCCGCCGGCGGCGGGGAGAAATGGATCGAGGTCCTCACGACCTCCGGGCTCGGCCTCCGGGCCCCGCTCGCCACCGGAGCCGCGCCGGCCCGCAGCACCCACGGGCCCAGGGACGCGGTGATGGCCGCCACCGTCCTCGCGGCCCCACCGCTGCTCACCCTCTGCTCTTCGGCGGCCAGGCGTCCGCCGCCACCGCCCTGCTGCCCCAGCTCCTCGTCCTGTCCGCCTTCGGCTACCTGGCGGCCCGAGGCGCGATCCTCCTGTGCCGCCGCCTTCCGAGGAGGGGGCTTTCCCTCAGCTGACCCACGCACCCTCCCTGCTCCCTGAAGGTGAGCGGTCGGCTGCCGGTCGGACCGCACGGAAGCGGACCGGCGAGCAGGCACTCCCCCGCGCGGCGGCCGGACGCTTCGGGGCCGTGCCGCCACCCACGGGCTCCGGGACGGCCGGAGCTCCCAGCCCCGTAGGTCAGGGCGGGCGCTCCGGTCGTCCCGGTACACCTCGTGCCGGTAGCCCGCGTCGGCCGGCCGCCCAGGCACCGGGCCTTCGCCGCCGCCCCAGGGGTGGGCCGTGGTGACGACCCGGCAGGCGTCGAAGACGAACAACGGGCGGCGGAAGACCGCCACCGGGCTGCGCAGCGGGTGCCGGACCACGTCCGGCAC
>NZ_JBHJQP010000247.1:0-9042 GCF_042262625.1 Streptomyces sp. NPDC056347
CATCCACCCGGATGCGCCCGCCCGTCCCGCCGTCGGAGCCGGTCAGCCCCCGACGGCCACACCGAACAGCGTGCCCAGCCCGTAGGTGACGGCCGCCGCGGCACCGCCCAGCAGCAGCTGGCGCAGCCCGCTGTACAGCCAGCCGCGGGCGGTCACCCTGGCCACCACCGCACCGCAGGTGAACAGCCCGGCCAGCGCGAGCAGCACGGCGGGCCACAGCACGCTCGCGCCGAGCAGGTACGGCAGCACGGGCAGCAGCGCCCCCAGCGCGAACGCGCCGAACGACGACACGGCCGCCACCAGCGGCGAGGGCAGGTCGCCCGGGTCGATGCCGAGCTCCTCGCGGGCGTGTATCTCCAGGGCCTGCTCCGGGTCGCGCGAAAGCTGCCGCGCCACCTCGCGGGCCAGCTCGGGCTCGACGCCGCGGGACACGTACAGCTCGGCGAGCTCCCGCTCCTCGTCCACGGGGTGCTTGCGCAACTCCCGGCGCTCGACGTCGAGTTCGGCCTCGACCAGCTCGCGCTGGGAGGCCACGGAGGTGTACTCGCCGGCCGCCATGGAGAACGCCCCGGCGGCCAGACCCGCCAGACCGGTGATCACGATGGTCTGCTGGGAGACGGCGCCGCCCGCGACACCGGTCATCAGCGCGAGGTTGGAGACCAGGCCGTCCATGGCCCCGAACACGGCCGGCCGCAGCCAGCCGCCGTTGACGTCACGGTGGGTGTGGTTGTCGCGGTGCGCCTCGTGCAGTACGGCGTCGGTCTCGATGATGGCCACGGATCTCCCCTTCTCCGGAAGCGGGATCCACTCGCCCCACCCCTGCTCAACACCCTCGAAAGTACGCACGAAAAACGGCTCCCGCCAGCAAGGCAGGCCGTACTTACCACCCCTCTGACCAGGTAAGTACGGCCTGCCTTGCCTTTCCCTGACAGATCATCCGACTGGCTCTTTTCTCGCGGCCACCGGCCTCTGTCGGGGCTCCGCGTGGCACAGATGCGAGGAAGCCGGAGAACTGGCTCGGTGCGAGCGAAGGGTCGACGCGATGGAGTTGATCACAGAGGGTCCGAGGGAACCCCGGGCGGGCCGCACACCCCGGACGGACCTCGGCGACCGGGCGCGCGGCAGTCTCCTCGGCCTCGCGGTCGGGGACGCGCTGGGGGCGCCGGCGGAGAACATGCGCCCCTCCGAGATCCGTCGCCGCTGGGGCCGGATCGAGGGCTTCGTGAGCGACGACCCCGTCGGTACGGACGACACGGAGTACACGATCTTCTCCGGCCTGCTGCTCGCCCGGCACGGCTCCGCGCTGACCGTCACCCATGTGGAACGGGCCTGGCACCGGTGGATCGCCGACCTGGACGAAGGGCAGTTCCGGGGCGCCGGGTTCAGCGAGCGGGGCACGCTGGAGAACCTGCGCCGGGGGCTGGCCGCCCCGATCTCCGCCCAGCACCGGCACGCCTGGAGCGACGGGCTGGCGATGCGGGCGGCACCGTTCGGCGTGTTCGCGGCGGGCCGCCCGGACGAGGCGGCCCGGCTGGTCGCGGTGGACGGGCGGGTCAGCCATGACGGGGAGGGCATCTACGGCGGCCGGGCGGTGGCGGCGGGGGTCGCCGCGGCGATGGCGGGCGCCGGGGTCGCCTCGGTGATCGCCGCCGCGTTGTCGGTCGTACCGATGGACTCCTGGACGGCGCGTTCGCTGCGGCGCGCGGTGGCGGCGGCGCAGCGCTCGTACCCCGACCGGCTCACGATGGAGCGCGCGGTGCGTTCCGCGGTGGTGATCGGCGGATACCCGTGGACGGACCTGGCGCCGGAGGCGGTGGGCCTGGCCTTCGGCGCCTTCGCGGCGGCGCGCGGCGACTTCCCGGCGGCGGTGCTGACTGCGGTCAACATGGGCCGGGACGCGGACACCACGGCCGCGGTGGCGGGGGCCCTGGCCGGTGCGCTGCACGGGGTATCGGCGATCCCGCCGTCCTGGGGGGCGGCGATCGGCCCGGTCCGGGGCAGCTGCCTGCCGACCATGCGGGGCCATCACGTCCTGGACATCGCGGAGTTGCTCACCCCGGACGAGGCCGACGACGGGGCCCCGTCCTGGTGCACCGCACCGGAAGCCGCCGACGCTCCCGGCGCGGCGGACGACGGCGGCACGGGCCACGGCGGGACCGGCGCGAGTTCCGGAGAACGTACGGACGCCCGGACCGGCGTACGGACCGGAGCACGAACCGGACCCCGGACCGGCGTGCAGACCGGCGCACAGGCCGACACGCAGACCGGCGCACAGGCCGACACGCAGTCCGGCGTACGGACCGGCGCGCAGTCCGGCGAACGAAGCAACGCGCAGACCGGCGCACGGGCCGTTCTTGACGCGCCTTCCGCTCCTGCCACGCCCGCCACTTCCGCCTCTCCCGCACCCCGGCCGCATCCCCGGCCCGTCTCCGGGCTCCGCTCCCGGATCGAGGGGCTGCTGCTCGGGCTCGCCGCCGGGGACGCCGCGGGCTGGCCCGCCGCCCGGCACCGGGCGGCCCGGATGCCCGAGTGGACCCGGCGGCTCACCCGGGAACTCGACACCTTCGCCGAGCAGAACGCCACCACCACGCTGCCCGTCCCGATCGCCCTCAACCAGCCGCCCGAACCCCTGCGCCTGGGCCCCTCCGACGACGCCGAATGGGCGGCCTTCGCCGCCGGGACCGTACTCGCCTCGACGGCCGGACCGCTGCACGGCCTCGCCCCCGGCCACCGGCTGCGGGCCGCCATCGACACCGCCTGGAACGCGCTGGCGGCCGAGGTCGCGGCGGCCGCCGCCCGCGCGCCCGAGGTCGAGTCCGCGGTGCTCCCGCTGCGCGCCCGGATCTCGGTACGGGCCGGGCTCGGCAACCTCGCCGCCGGACTGCGCCCGCCCGCCACCGGCCACGACAACCCGCACTACTTCGACGACGCGGCCTGCGTACGGGCCGCCGTCCTCGCCGTCGCCCACCCGGGCGACCCCGAAGCCGCCGCCGGCCTCGCCGAGTTCGACGCGCGCTACACCCAGGACGGCGACGGGGTGCACGGCGCCCGCGCGACGGCGGCGGCCGTCGCCGCGGCGCTCGGCGGCGCCGACGTGGACACCGCGGTCAACGCCGCGCTCGCCCAGCTCCCCGAGGGCACCGAGATCGCGCGCAACGCCGCCCACGCCGTCCGGATCGCCCGCGACTTCGTCGGCGAGGCGGCGGGCGCCTTCGCCCTCGTCCCCGTGCTGGAGCACCAGATCGTCGACCATGTCTACAGCTACGGGATCGCCGCCGCCGAGACCGTCCCGGTCGCCCTCGCCCTGGCCACCGCGGCCCGTGGCCACATCGCGCAGGCCGTGCCCGCGGCGGCCTGCCTGTCCCGGGTGGCCGACTCCGCGCCCGCCCTGGCCGGCGCGCTGACCGGTGCGCTCGGCGGGATCGGGGCCGTACCGGACGGCTGGCGCGAGGCCTGCCGCACCCTCGCGGGCTGCGCGCTGCCCCGGCTCGCCGGGACCGATCTCATCGAACTCGCCGGGCTGCTCGCAGACCGGGAACCGGACCCCACGGGTGGACAATTCGGACATGACATCCACGATGCCCCTGCGGCCCGAGGCCGGACCCACGACACCCGCACTCGATGAACGGATCACCGGCGCGCTCCTCGGCGCGGCCGTCGGCGACGCGCTCGGCGGCCCGGTGGAGGGCCGGTCCCCCGAGCAGATCGTGGCCCGCCACGGCGGGCGGATCGAGGGCATCGTGGGCCCCTGGGACGGTGAGAACTGGCGTACCGCCCGCCCCATCGCCCCGTACCACAAGGGCGACGGGCACGTCACCGACGACACCCTGATGACCCATGCGCTGGTACGGGTCTACGGCACCGTGCGCGACCATCTCGACGCCTACGCGGTCGCCCGTCATCTGGTGCCCGAGCTGATCTCCCGCCCCCGCTGGATCCCGGAGCTGGAGGCCGAGGCGCTGCCGCTCCAGCGGATCTTCCTCGCCGAGAAGTGGATCGTCGCCCGGCTGCACTACGGCCACGCCGACCCGCGCGAGGCGGGCAACGGAAACATCGTCAACTGCGGTGCGGCGATGTACATGGCACCGGTCGGACTGGTCAACGCCGCCCATCCGCAGGCCGCGTACGCCGAGGCGCTGGACGTCGCCGGGGCCCACCAGTCGAGCTACGGCCGGGAGGCGGCCGGGGTCTTCGCGGCGGCGGTCGCCGCCGCCTGCGCCCCGGGCGCGACCCCCACCGGCATCGTCGACACCTGTCTGTCGCTCGCCAAGGACGGCACCCGGTCGGCGATCGAAGCGGTGTGCGAAGCCGCTTCGGGGCACCACGACTTCGAGTCGGCGCTGGTCCCGCTGCGCACCGCTGTCGCCCCCTTCGACTCGGTCGGCCCCGACTACCGCGCCCCGTCCCTCGGCGCCCGCAGGCCCTCCCGGCTGCACGCGATCGAGGAACTGCCGATCGCGCTCGGCATGCTGCTCGTCGCCGACGGCGACTACCGGCACACGGTGCTCGGCTCGGTCAACTACGGCCGGGACTGCGACTCGATCGCCACGATGGGCGGAGCCCTCGCGGGTGCGCTCGGCGGCGAACGGGCGGTCCCCGCCGACTGGGCCGGGACCGTCGCCGAGGCCAGCCGTCTCGACCTGCACGCCCCCGCGCGGACCCTGGCCCGGGTCGCCCGCGAGGTGTTCGCCCGCGACACCGCCCGCCGCCGCCACCACGAGGCCGCCTTCGCCGCGCTGGCGGCCGCCCGATGACCGTACGGGTGACCTGGGTGCAGCCGGAGGACCTGGTCGGGCACGAACTGCGCCAGGCCGCCGAGGACGGCCGGGACGCCCGGGCCGTCGCACGCCGGTGGTACGAGGCGGGCGGCGCCCCCGCCCCCGAGCGCGCGGGCGCCTCCCCCGCCCCGGCCCCGGAGCTGCGCGCGCTGGCCGAGCGGCTGCTCGACGAACTCGCCCTGCTGGAGTCCCCCTCGGGCCAGGACGAGCCGACGGACCTGGCCGCGATCCGGGCCGCCTGCCCCGACTGGCCCGCGCCCCGCCGCGACGCGCGGCCGGTCGCCGAGGAGCGGCTGCACGCCGCCTGGCTGGGCCGGGCGGCGGGCTGTCTGCTCGGCAAGCCCGTCGAGAAGCTGCCGCTGGACGGCATCCGCGCGCTGGCCCGCGCCACCGGCAACTGGCCGCTGACCACCTGGTTCACCGCCCGCGGACTGCCCGCCCCGCTGGCCGCCGCCCACCCCTTCAACCGCCGCTCCGCGCCCTGCTCGCTGGCCGAGAACATCGACGGCATGCCGGAGGACGACGATCTCGACCACCCGCTGCTGACCCTGTTGCTGCTCCGGCGGCACGGCCCGTCCTTCACCACCGGCGACCTCGCCCGGCTCTGGCTCGACGAGCTGCCCGCCGGTCGGACCTTCACCGCCGAGCGGATCGCGTACCGCAATCTGCTGGACGGCATCGAGCCCCCGCACACCGCCCGGTACCGCAATCCGTTCCGGGAGTGGATCGGCGCGCAGATCCGGGCCGACGTGCACGGCTGGACCCACCCCGGCGACCCCGCGTCCGCCGCCGAGCAGGCCCACCGGGACGCCGTGCTCAGCCACACCGCCAACGGGGTGTACGGGGCGATGTTCACCGCCGCCGCGCTCGCCGAGGCGGCCGGGGGCGCGAGCGACGTACACGGCTGCCTGGCCGCCGGACTGCGGGTCGTGCCCCCGCGCTCACGTTTCGCGCGCGCGGTCCGCACCGGGATCGCGACGGCCCGCGCCCACGCCTCCTTCGACACGGTGGCCGACCGGCTGCACACCAAGTACGGCGGGTACCACTGGGTACATGTGGTGCCCAACGCCGCGCTGCTCGCCGCCGCCCTCACCCACGCCGACGGAGACTTCTCGCACTCCATCTGCCGTGCCGTGGAGGGCGGTTGGGACACCGATTCGAACGGGGCGACCGCCGGTTCGCTGGCCGGGCTGCTGGCCGGGACGCCCGCGCTGCTGCCGGACCGCTGGACCGCCCCGCTGAAGAACCGGCTCGCCACCTCCGTGCCCGGCTTCGACGGCGTCGGCTTCGACGAGCTCGCCCGGCAGACCCACCGGCTCACCCTCGAGGAGACACTGTGCCCATGACCGGCATCGCGGTGCTCGGCAGCACCAATATGGACCTGGTCGCCTACACCGAACGGGCCCCGCGGCTCGGCGAGACCGTCACCGGCCGGGAGTTCCGTACCGTGCCCGGCGGCAAGGGCGCCAACCAGGCCGTGGCCGCGGCCCGCGCGGGCGGCGACGTCCTGATGATCGGCGCGGTCGGCGACGACCCGTACGGCGACCTGCTGCGGGCCGGTCTGGAGCGCTCGGGCGTCGACACCGGCCTCCTGCACACCGTCGAGGGCCCCAGCGGCACCGCGCACATCGTGGTCGACGGCACGGGCGCCAACGCGATCGTGGTGATCCCGGGGGCCAACGGCACCGTCACCGCGCTCGGCCCCGGCGAGATGGCCGCCATCGCCGGCGCCGAGCTGCTCCTCCTCCAGCTTGAGCTTCCGCTGTCCGCCGTGATCGAGGGCGCCCGCACCGCCCACGCCCAGGGCGTACGGACCATCCTCACCCCCTCCCCGGTACAGCCGCTCCCACCCGAACTCCTCGACTGCGTGGACCTGTTGGTACCCAACGAGCACGAGGCGGCCGAGCTGTCCGGCTTCACGGACCCCCGGGCGGCGGCGCAGCACCTGCTCGGCCGGGTCCCCGCCGTCGTCATCACCCTGGGCGCGCGGGGCTGCCTGTACGCGGCCCGGGGCACCGACCCCGTCCGCTTCCCCGCCCCCGAGGTGACCGCCGTCGACACCACCGGGGCGGGCGACACCTTCGTCGGCACCCTCGCCGTGGCGCTCGCCGAGCGACGGCCCGTACCGAAGGCGCTGGCCTGGGCGGCGTCGGCCGCCGCGCTCTGCGTGCAGCGGCCCGGCGCCTCGGCCTCCATGCCGTACCGCACCGAGATCGAGGCCGCATGACCACGCCCGCGCAGGCACCGCTGACCGGGCTGCGGGTCGTCGACCTCGCCACGCTCTTCGCCGGTCCCCTCTCCGCCACCCTGCTCGGCGACTTCGGCGCCGAGGTCGTCAAGGTCGAGCATCCGCGCCGCCCCGACCCCTCGCGCGGGCATGGGCCGACGAAGAACGGCGTCGGCCTGTGGTGGAAGCTGCTGGGTCGCAACAAGCGCACCATGACCCTCGACCTCTCCGCCCCCGAAGGCCGGGAGGTCCTGCTCGCACTGGCCGCCCGGACCGATGTGATCATCGAGAACTTCCGTCCCGGGACGCTGGAGCGCTGGGGCCTGGGCTGGGAGGAGCTGCACGCGGTCAACCCCCGGCTGGTCCTGGTCAGGGTCACCGGCTTCGGCCAGTTCGGCCCGTACGCGCACCGCCCCGGCTTCGGCACCCTGGCCGAGGCGATGAGCGGCTTCGCCGCGCTCACCGGGGAGCCGGACGGGCCGCCCACACTGCCGCCCTTCGGGCTCGCCGACTCGATCGCCGCGCTGGCCACCGCGTACGCCGTGATGGCCGCGCTCGCGGGGCGCGAGCGGACCGGTCGGGGGCAGATCGTCGACATGGCGATCATCGAGCCGATCCTGACCGTGCTGGGCCCGCAGCCCCTCTGGTACGACCAGCTCGGTTACGTACAGCCGCGCACCGGCAACCGCTCCCAGAACAACGCCCCGCGCAATACGTACCGCACCTCGGACGGGCACTGGGTCGCGGTCTCCGCCTCCGCGCAGTCGGTCGCCGAACGGGTGATGCGCCTGGTCGGCCGGGCGGAGCTGATCGACGAGCCCTGGTTCGCCTCCGGCACCACGCGCGCCGAGCACGCCGACGAGCTCGACGAGGCGGTCGGGCACTGGATCGCCCGGCACACCCGCGAGGAGGCGGTCTCGGCCTTCGAGAAGGCGGAGGCCGCCATCGCCCCGATCCACGGCATCCAGGACGTGATGGAGGACCCGCAGTACCGGGCGCTGGACTCGGTGACCGAGATCGACGACCCGGAGCTGGGCCCGCTGCGGATGCAGAACGTGCTCTTCCGGCTCTCGGCGACCCCGGGCTCGATCCGCTGGGCGGGCAGGCCGCACGGCGCGGACACCGACGAGATCCTCACCGGGCTGGGGCTGGCGGCCCCGGAGATCGCCGCGCTCCGCTCGGCGGGCGTCCTGTGACCGCGACGGTCCCGCTCACCTGGCTGTACGTGCCCGGGGACCGGCCGGAGGTGGTGTGCAAGGCCCGCGAATCGGGGGCGGACGTGGTGATCGTGGACCTGGAGGACGCGGTCGCGCCGGACCGCAAGGAGTACGCCCGTGCGGCCACCGTCGAGCTGCTCTCCGACCCGGCCGGGCGGGGCGCCGCGCCGATCCACGTCCGTGTCCACACCGAGACGGACGTCCTCGCGCTGGCCGGGCTGCCGGGGCTCGCCGGACTCCGGCTGCCCAAGATCACGCACGCGGCGTCCGTCCACCACATCGCGGCCGTGGCGCCCGGGGTCGCGCTCTGTCCGCTGCTGGAGTCGGCGCTCGGCATCGAGCACGCCTACTCCGTCGCCGCCGCCCACCCCCAGGTCCGGTCCGTCGCGCTCGGCGAGGCCGACCTCCGCGCGGACCTGGGGGTACGGGACGACGCAGGGCTCGACTGGTCGCGCAGCCGGGTGGTGGTGGCCGCCCGCGCGGCCGGGCTGGCCCCGCCCGCCCAGTCGGTGTTCCCGGACGTCCGGGACCTGGACGGGCTGTGGGAGTCCTGCGCACACGGCCGGGCGCTGGGTTTCCTCGGGCGGGCGGCGATCCATCCCCGCCAGCTCCCGGTGATCGAGCGGGCCTTCCGCCCGACGCCGCGGGAGATCGAGGCGGCGGCGGAGATCGTGGCGGCCGCCGAGGCGGACGGGGGCGCGCTGGCACTGCCGGACGGGCGGTTCGTCGACGCGGCGGTGGTGGCCTCGGCCCGCAGGACACTGGCGCTGGCCGGCTGAACGCGAGAACGCGTGGGGCCCAGGACCGGCCGGTCCTGGGC
>NZ_JBHJQP010000248.1:0-8816 GCF_042262625.1 Streptomyces sp. NPDC056347
CATCCGGGTGGATGCGCCCGCCCGTCGTATGTCCGGGCTGTCGCCCGTCTGCCCCGTTGTGCGTACGCCACCCGTGTGACGTACGTCTTGACGGCTGCCTCTGGGCGGACCGGTTCCGCCCGCGTAAAATGAGTCGCCATGCAGGGCTACGCATAAGTAGTCATTACCTGGCGGTTTCGTTTTCCTCGCCACCGGGCAAGAGCTGTAGACACCGCGGGCAACGACGCCTGCTCTCTGCGGCCCTCAGGGCGCCGATCCTCCCCATGCGACAACCCCCCTCACCGGCTCATCCGTTGTCCGCATATTGGAACGAGCTATCCGCTTTCTGAGAAGCGCCCCATTATGTAACCTGCATCAACTTTCGCAGAGGGCCAACGTCGTCCCTCGGCACACATGCCACGACGACGACGGGAGAGCCGATGCGTATCGACGCCTGGTCGCCCATGGACGGTCGCCCCGCCCAGCAGGGGATGTACGACCCCCGTAACGAGCACGACGCCTGCGGCGTCGGGTTCGTGGCCACTTTGACCGGTGTGGCCAGCCATGAGCTGGTCGAGCAGGCGCTGACCGTGCTGCGCAACCTCGAACACCGCGGCGCCACCGGATCGGAGCCCGACTCCGGCGACGGCGCCGGAATCCTCCTCCAGGTCCCGGACGCCTTCCTGCGCGCGGAGACCCCCTTCGACCTCCCCGAGGCCGGTGGCTACGCGGCCGGAATCGCCTTCCTGCCCGCCGACGACTCCACCGAGGCCGTCCGCGCGCTGGAGAAGATCGCCGCCGAGGAGGGCCTCAAGGTCCTCGGCTGGCGCCAGGTACCGGTCACCCCCGGCCTCCTCGGCAAGGGCGCCCGCGCCACCATGCCCGAGTTCCGCCAGCTCTTCGTCGCGGACGGCACGAGCAGCGGCATCGCCCTGGACCGCAAGGCCTTTGTCCTGCGCAAGCGCGCCGAGCGGGAGGCCGGGGTGTACTTCCCCTCGCTCTCCGCCCGCACCATCGTCTACAAGGGCATGCTCACCACCGGGCAGCTGGAGCCGTTCTTCCCGGACCTCTCCGACCCCCGCCTGGCCACCGCGGTCGCCCTGGTCCACTCCCGGTTCTCCACCAACACCTTCCCGAGCTGGCCGCTCGCCCACCCGTACCGCTTCGTCGCGCACAACGGCGAGATCAACACGGTCAAGGGCAACCGCAACTGGATGAAGGCCCGCGAGTCCCAGCTCGCCTCCGACCTGTTCGGCCCCGCCGACGACGGACACGGCGACGCGGCACGGCTCGACCGGATCTTCCCCGTCTGCACCCCGGACGCCTCCGACTCCGCCTCCTTCGACGAAGTGCTGGAGCTGCTCCACCTCGGCGGCCGCTCGCTGCCCCACTCGGTGCTGATGATGGTGCCCGAGGCGTGGGAGAGCCCCGAGTCGAAGAACGCCATGGACCCGGCCCGGCGCGCCTTCTACCAGTACCACTCCGCGATGATGGAGCCCTGGGACGGCCCGGCCTGCGTCACCTTCACCGACGGCACCCAGGTCGGCGCGGTCCTCGACCGCAACGGACTGCGCCCCGGCCGCTACTGGGTCACCGACGACGGACTCGTGGTCCTCTCCTCCGAGGTCGGCGTCCTGGACATCGACCCCGCGAAGGTCGTCCGCAAGGGCCGCCTCCAGCCCGGCAGGATGTTCCTCGTCGACACGGCCGAGGGCCGCATCATCGAGGACGACGAGATCAAGGCGTCCCTCGCCGCCGAGCAGCCCTACGCACAGTGGCTGGAAGCCGGCGAGATAGAGCTGGAGGACCTCCCCGAGCGGGAGCACATCGTGCACACGCACGCCTCCGTCACCCGCCGCCAGCAGACCTTCGGCTACACCGAGGAGGAGCTGCGCGTCATCCTCGCGCCGATGGCCCGCACCGCGGGTGAACCGCTCGGCTCCATGGGCACGGACTCGCCGGTCGCCGCGCTGTCCGAGCGCCCCCGCCTCCTCTTCGACTACTTCACCCAGCTGTTCGCGCAGGTCACCAACCCGCCGCTGGACGCCATCCGCGAGGAACTCGTCACCTCGCTGCGCTCCACGCTCGGCCCGCAGGGCAACCTGCTGGCCCCGACCGCCGCCTCCTGCCGCGCCGTCACGCTGCCGTTCCCGGTGATCGACAACGACGAGCTGGCCAAGCTGATACACATCAACGCGGACGGCGACATGCCGGGCATGAAGGCCGCCACCCTCTCCGGCCTCTACCGGGTCGGCGGCGGCGGTGAGGCCCTCGCCGCGCGGATCGAGCGGATCTGTGCCGAGGCCGACGCCGCCATCGAGGACGGCGCACGCCTGGTCGTCCTCTCCGACCGGCACTCCGACGCCGAGCACGCCCCGATCCCCTCGCTGCTGCTCACCTCCGCCGTGCACCACCACCTCATCCGCACCAAGCAGCGCACCCAGGTCGGCCTGCTGGTCGAGGCCGGGGACGTCCGCGAGGTCCACCACGTCGCGCTGCTCATCGGCTACGGAGCCGCCGCGGTCAACCCGTACCTCGCGATGGAGTCGGTCGAGGACCTGGTCCGCGCCGGTACGTTCATCGAGGGCATCGACCCCGAGCAGGCCATCCGGAACCTGATCCACGCGCTCGGCAAGGGCGTCCTGAAGGTCATGTCCAAGATGGGCATCTCGACCGTCGCCTCCTACCGCGGCGCCCAGGTCTTCGAGGCCGTCGGCCTGGACGAGGAATTCGTCGCGAAGTACTTCCACGGCACCGCGACCAAGATCGGCGGCGCCGGTCTCGGCATCGTCGCCCAGGAGGTCGCCGCCCGGCACGCCAAGGCGTACCCGCCCTCCGGCATCTCCGCCTCGCACCGCGCGCTGGAGATCGGCGGCGAGTACCAGTGGCGCCGTGAGGGCGAACCGCACCTCTTCGACCCGGAGACGGTCTTCCGCCTCCAGCACGCCACCCGCACCAGGCGCTACGACATCTTCAAGAAGTACACCGACCGGGTGAACGAGCAGTCCGAGCGCCTCATGACGCTCCGCGGCCTGTTCGGCTTCACCACCGACCGGGCCCCGGTCCCCGTCGACGAGGTCGAGCCCGTCTCCGAGATCGTCAGGCGCTTCTCCACCGGCGCCATGTCGTACGGCTCGATCTCCCGCGAGGCGCACGAGACGCTCGCCGTCGCCATGAACCGGCTGGGCGCCAAGTCCAACACCGGCGAGGGCGGCGAGGACCCCGACCGGCTGTACGACCCCGAGCGCCGCTCGGCGATCAAGCAGGTCGCCTCCGGCCGCTTCGGGGTGACCAGCGAGTACCTGGTCAACGCCGACGACATCCAGATCAAGATGGCCCAGGGCGCCAAGCCCGGCGAGGGCGGCCAGCTGCCCGGCCACAAGGTCTACCCGTGGGTCGCGAAGACCCGGCACTCCACCCCCGGCGTCGGCCTCATCTCGCCGCCGCCGCACCACGACATCTACTCCATCGAGGATCTGGCCCAGCTGATCCACGACCTCAAGAACGCCAACCCGGCCGCCCGCATCCACGTGAAGCTGGTCTCCGAGGTCGGCGTCGGCACCGTCGCCGCCGGTGTCTCCAAGGCCCACGCCGACGTCGTGCTGATCTCCGGCCACGACGGCGGAACCGGCGCCTCCCCGCTGACCTCGCTGAAGCACGCGGGCGGCCCCTGGGAGCTCGGCCTCGCCGAGACCCAGCAGACCCTGCTGCTCAACGGCCTGCGCGACCGCATCGTCGTACAGACCGACGGCCAGCTGAAGACCGGCCGCGACGTCGTCATCGCCGCACTGCTGGGCGCCGAGGAGTTCGGTTTCGCGACCGCGCCGCTCGTCGTCTCCGGCTGCGTCATGATGCGCGTCTGCCACCTGGACACCTGCCCGGTCGGCATCGCCACCCAGAACCCCGTCCTGCGCGACCGGTTCTCCGGCAAGGCCGAGTACGTCGTCAACTTCTTCGAGTTCATCGCCCAGGAGGTCCGCGAGATCCTCGCCGGGCTCGGCTTCCGCTCGATCGAGGAGGCCGTCGGCCACGCCGAACTCCTCGACACCGACCGGGCCGTCACCCACTGGAAGGCCCAGGGCCTCGACCTCGCCCCGCTCTTCCACGTCCCCGAACTGCCCGAGGGCGCCGCCCGCCACCGGCGCATCGAACAGGACCACGGCCTGGACAAGGCCCTCGACAACGAGCTGATCCGGCTCGCCGCCGACGCCCTGAACGCGGACGGCGCCGAGAGCGCCCAGCCGGTCCGGGCCCAGCTCGCGATCCGCAACATCAACCGCACCGTCGGCACCATGCTCGGCCACGAGGTGACCAAGAGGTTCGGCGGCGCCGGACTGCCCGAGGACACCATCGACGTCACCTTCACCGGCTCCGCGGGCCAGTCCTTCGGCGCCTTCCTGCCCAGCGGCGTCACGCTGCGCCTGGAGGGCGACGCCAACGACTACGTCGGCAAGGGCCTCTCCGGCGGCCGGATCGTCGTCCGCCCGGACCGCGGCGCCGACCACCTCGCCGAGTACTCCACCATCGCGGGCAACACCATCGCCTACGGCGCCACCGGCGGCGAACTCTTCCTGCGCGGCCGCACCGGCGAACGGTTCTGCGTCCGCAACTCCGGCGCCACCGTCGTCTCCGAGGGCGTGGGCGACCACGGCTGCGAGTACATGACCGGCGGACACGCCGTCGTGCTCGGCGAGACCGGACGCAACTTCGCGGCCGGCATGTCCGGCGGCGTCGCGTACGTCGTCGACCTCGACCGCGACCACGTCAACCCCGGGAACCTCGGCGCGATCGAGGAACTCTCCGCCACCGACCGGCAGTGGCTGCACGACGTCGTGCGCCGCCACCACGAGGAGACCGGCTCCACCGTCGCCGAGAAGCTGCTCGCCGACTGGGACCGCGCCGCGACCCGGTTCAGCAAGATCATCCCGTCCACGTACAAGGCAGTGCTCGCCGCCAAGGACGCCGCTGAGCTCGCCGGTCTCTCCGAACAGGAGACCACCGAGAAGATGATGGAGGCGGCGACCCATGGCTGACCCCAAGGGCTTCCTGACCACCGGACGCGAGGTCGCCGAGACCCGCCCCGTGGCCGAGCGCGTCAAGGACTGGAACGAGGTCTACGTCCCCGGCTCGCTGCTCCCGATCATCAGCAAGCAGGCCGGCCGCTGCATGGACTGCGGCATCCCGTTCTGCCACAACGGCTGCCCGCTCGGAAACCTCATCCCCGAGTGGAACGACTACGCCTACCGCGAGGACTGGGCGGCGGCGTCCGAGCGGCTGCACGCCACGAACAACTTCCCCGAGTTCACCGGGCGGCTCTGCCCGGCCCCGTGCGAGTCGGCGTGCGTGCTCGGTATCAACCAGCCGGCCGTCACCATCAAGAACGTCGAGGTCTCCATCATCGACAAGGCGTGGGACAGCGGTGACGTCACCCCGCGGCCGCCCGAGCGGCTCTCCGGCAAGACCGTCGCCGTCATCGGCTCGGGCCCGGCCGGTCTCGCCGCCGCCCAGCAGCTGACCCGGGCCGGTCACACGGTCGCCGTCTACGAGCGCGCGGACCGCATCGGGGGCCTCCTCAGGTACGGCATCCCCGCGTTCAAGATGGAGAAGTCGCACATCAACCGCCGCATCGAGCAGATGCGCGCGGAGGGCACCAAGTTCCGCACCGAGACGGAGATCGGCCGCGACATCGACGCCGCCAGGCTCCGCCGCCGCTACGACGCGGTGGTCGTCGCCGCGGGCGCCACGGTCTCGCGCGACCTGCCCGTCCCGGGCCGCGAACTGAACGGTGTGCACTTCGCGATGGAGTACCTGCCGCTCGCCAACAAGGTGCAGGAGGGCGATCTGACCGTCGCCCCGATCACCGCCGAGGGCAAGCACGTCGTCGTCATCGGCGGCGGCGACACCGGCGCCGACTGCGTGGGCACCGCCCACCGCCAGGGCGCCCTCTCCGTCACCCAGCTGGAGATCATGCCGAGGCCGGGCGAGGAACGGAACGCGGGCCAGCCGTGGCCGACCTTCCCGATGCTCTACAAGGTCACCTCCGCGCACGAGGAGGGCGGCGAGCGCGTCTACTCCGTCTCGACCACCCGTTTCGAGGGCGACGAGAACGGCGACGTCCAGGCCCTGCACCTGGTCGAGGTGGAATTCAAGGACGGTAGGCTGGAGCAGAAGCCCGGCACCGAGCGGCGCATCCCGGCCCAGCTGGTCACGCTCGCCATGGGCTTCACCGGAACCGACCAGTCCAACGGCCTGGTCCAGCAGTTCGGCCTGGAGCTCGACGAGCGCGGCAACGTCGCCCGCGACGCGGACTTCGCCACCAACGTCGACGGGGTCTTCGTCGCCGGGGACGCCGGACGGGGCCAGTCCCTCATCGTGTGGGCCATCGCCGAGGGCCGCTCCGCGGCACGCGGGGTGGACCGCTACCTGACCGGAGCCAGCGCCCTGCCGGCCCCGATCCGCCCGACCGACCGCGCCCTGACGGTCTGATCGCGGCCCACGAGGACGTCCCGCACAACGGCGTGCGGAACTGAACGCGGCGCCTGCCCGTCCCCGACCGGACGACTCGGCAGGCGCCGCGGTGCGTCCCGGCTCAGCCCGTCAGCGCGGACGTCTTCAGCACCACCAGCAGCACCAGCACGGCGAGCAGCACCACACACGCGGCGGCCTGGAACGCGGTACGGCGGTTCGCCGGGGCGTACGCGTACACCAGGGTCACGATGCCGCCGGTCAGCAGCCCGCCCAGGTGGGCCTGCCACGAGGCGAATCCGGCCGAGATCACCATCCACAGCAGGAAGCCCGCCATGAACCGGTTCACCGGCCGCATGTCGCGGCCCAGCCGCAGATTGATGACGTAGAAGGCCGCACCGAGGCCGAAGATCGCACCCGAGGCGCCCACCGTGGCGTCGAACGGCGCGATCAGATGGACCAGCACCGAACCGCCCAGCGCGGACAGCAGATACAGCGCGAGGTACCGGGCCCGGCCCAGCTGCTCCTCGACGACCCGGCCCAGGTTCCACAGCGCGTACATGTTGAAGACGATGTGCAGGATCCCGAACGGCAGCGACCCCAGGGTCGAGCCGGTCGGCGGAAGGTGCAGGAAGGCCCCCGTCAGCAGCCGGTACCACTCGCCGCCCGCCACCCCGACCACGTCGAAGCCGGGGAACTCCCCGGCCCGGTAGAGGTAGTGGGCCCCGTCCGGCCCGTCCAGCCCGGCCCCCAGCATCGCGAACCGGTCGAGGATCCCCGGCCGGAGGATCTCGCCCAGGTACGCGACGACGTTGAGCCCCATCAGCACGTACGTGACCAGCGGCACCGCGGACCGGGAGACCGTGCCGCCGAAGACCGTGCGCGCCTGCCGGATCGAACGCTGCCCCTCCTTCACGCACTCCACGCACTGGTGGCCGACGGCCGCCTCCCGCATGCAGTCGGGGCATATGAAGCGCTCGCAGCGGACACAGCTGACATAGGTCTCGTACGACGGATGGCGGTAACAGGTGGTGACCTCGGCCTCCACGGCGGGCTCCTTCGGTAGCGGACGGACACGAGCGGCCGGTGGGGCGGCGGCGGATCGGGGTGCGGCACATCAGCGGTGCACCGGCGGCGTGGAGACGCGGCGATGCGGAGAGACGGAGACGCGGCGATCAAGATAGCGAACGCCGCACGGAGGGCCGGAAGGCCGGGTGCGCCGGGGCGGGCGGAGAATGACCGGGTGCCTACCAAGAAGAAGCCCCAGGCGACCTCCTCTCCCGAGCGGCGCGGCGAACTGCTCGCCACCGCGGCCGAGGTCTTCGCCGCGCAGGGATACAACGCCACCACCGTCCGCAACATCGCGGACGCGGCCGGGATGCTCGCGGGCAGCCTCTACTACCACTTCGATTCCAAGGAATCGATGATCGACGAGATCCTCTCGACCTTCCTCGACGAGCTCTGGGAGGGCTACGACGCGGTGCTCGCCGCCGGCCTGGCCCCCCGGCAGGCCATCGAGGCACTGGTCACCGAGTCCTTCCGGGAGATCGACCGGCACCGGGCCGCGGTCGCCATCTACCAGAAGGAGGCCAGGCACCTGGCCGCCCAGCCGCGCTTCGGGTACCTGGTGGAGTCCCAGCGGAAATTCGAGAAGGCATGGCTCGGCACGCTGGAGCGCGGCGTCGCCGACCACAGCTTCCGCGCGGACCTCGACATCCGGCTGACCTACCGCTTCGTCCGCGACACCGTCTGGGTCGCGGCGTCCTGGTACCGGCCGGGCGGGCTGCACAGCCCCGAGGAGATCGCCCGCCAGTACCTCTCGATGGTCCTGGACGGCATCGCACTGGACAGCTGAACCGGCCGGGCCCGGCGCGTCCCCGCCGCACATCGGCGGAACGTGCTAAGGTTGCTGTGTTGCAGTTTTGGTACCCATGAACTTTTGGTGCGCCTGACGGGAATGCTTCGTCAGGCGCATTATTGTTTTCCGGCTTTCTCCGGAATGGGGCTCAATGCGGCGACTCGGAATTCGTAAAGTGCGGAATTCCGGCACTGCACCTCGTTAAGGAGAATATTATGGCTACCGGAACCGTGAAGTGGTTCAACTCTGAAAAGGGCTACGGCTTCATCGAGCAGGACGGCGGCGGCGCCGACGTCTTCGCCCACTACTCCAACATCGCCACCCAGGGCTTCCGCGAGCTCGTGGAGGGCCAGAAGGTCAGCTTCGACGTCACGCAGGGCCAGAAGGGCCCGCAGGCGGAGAACATCGTCCCGGCCTGATCATCCGGCCTGCCCGATCGCTCGGGCGCCTGATCACTCGGGACCGTCCGATCGCTCGGACGGGACTACGCAGCTGGGGCCCGCACCTTGGGGTG
>NZ_JBHJQP010000249.1:0-8704 GCF_042262625.1 Streptomyces sp. NPDC056347
CCGCCGGCCACCGCCTCCTCGGGGGGGGGCGGGGGGCCGCCGGATCGGGGCCGGGGTCGGACGCGTGCGGGTGGCGTCCGGCCCCGGCCTCTTTCGCGTTCCTCGGGACCGTGGACCGCACCCCCGCGCCTTGTGGGCTCCGGGGCGGGCCCTGCGGGGGCCGTGGGGCGTTGCGGGCCGTGCGGCGGGCCCCGGGGGGCCCGCCCGGGGATTCGGAGGCCCAGCGGGGCCGTAGCGGCTTGGATACGGCCCGTGTGCGCCGTGGTGGGGTTTGCCGGGTGTGCTGGGTGGGCCGGGCCGACTCGGGCGGGGTGGGCGGGTGTGCTGGGTGGGCCGGGCCGACCCGGGCGGAGCGGGTGGGTGTGGGCGGTCAGCGGGGCGCCGGTGCCGGGAGGCGCTCGCCGCCCAGCTCCACCGCCGCGCAGCGCCAGCGCAGATCGTTGCCCTGCTCCAGGCGGAAGGCCATGGCCCGTACCCGCTCGCCCGCCGCGATGCTCGCGAAGGCCTCCACCACCCCGGGGGCCGGCTGGGCGCCGTGGCACATGCGGATGACCGGGCGGGCGCCGCGCGCGCCGAGCGGGGTGAGCGGGGCCAGCTCGGCCAGTTGGTCGTAGGCCTCGCCGATGGTGTGCCCGAGCATCCAGTGCACCGGGCGCTGGCCGCTGAGGACCGCCAGGAGGCGTTCGGCGAACCAGTGGTGCGGGCGTACACGCCGGGGAACCCGGGTGCGCTGCGGCGGGACGGCGGCGGGCCTGCGCTGGTCGTGGCGGCCGCCGGGCCTGGTCCTGTTCGTGCTCATCGATCATCGCCCCCGTGCTTCAGAGTCCCGGTCGGATACCGGGCGGTAACTTCTGCTGGGGGACCTTCTACGGTGACGGCCGGGCGGCCGCAAGCCGGGCAGGCCCCGGGAGGACGACCGGCCGGGATCACCTATCCGGGTGACGCGGCCCGCACCGGGCAGGGCGCGGGGCGGGCGCGGGGAGGGTGGGGGACGGTTGCTGGGTGGACGCGGTGGTGCCGGTACAGGTGACTCCAAAGGGGGACGTCGCACGTATCCTGAGGGCGTTTCCGACTACGAAAGCGGCCCGGCCATGCGCGTGTACGTCCCCCTGACCCTGTCCGGTCTCGCAGCGGCGCACGGGGCGGGCGAGATCGGCCCCGGCCCGCTCACCGCCTACGCGGTGACCCCCGCGCTGCGCGAGTGGTACGTCTCGGACGACATCGAGGAGCTGGAGTACGCGGCGCTCAACCGGGCCGCCTCCGCCTCGCTGCGCATGATCGCGCAGAGCCCCGACGCGGTCCGCAGGCGCGTCGTCGTGGCCGCCGAGGTGCCGGACGGCTCGGCCGTCGCCGACCCCGACCACAGCTTCGACCCGTCCTCGCTCGGCGAGGTGCGGATCGCCGCGCCCGTGGCGCTCGCCAGGGCCGCCGCGGTGCACGTCGACGCGGACGACGCGAAGAAGGACGTCACGGCGGCGGCCGCGGCGCTGGGCGCGGCGGACCTCGGTGACGACGACGCGCAGTTCGTCGTGGACGGCGCCGAGGACCACGAGCTGCTGTGGTTCGGCGTCCAGGAGATCCCCAACCTGATCGGCTGAACGGGTGACCGGCCGATCGGGCCGACTCTCGAACGGCTGTCGTACCCGGCAGGTATTTTCTACGCATGGGGACGCACGGGAAGCACCGCACGCATCTGGTCTGGGACTGGAACGGCACACTGCTCGACGACAACGTCGCGGTCGTCGGCGCGACGAACGCCGCGTTCGGTGAGGTCGGCGTGGCGCCGATCACGCTGGAGCAGTACCGCGAGATGTACTGCATACCGATCCCGCGCTTCTACGAACGGCTGATGGGGCGGCTGCCCACGGAGGCCGAGTGGGAGCGGATGGACGGGGTCTTCCACCGGTACTACACCGAGCGGCGGGTCGCCTGCGGGCTGACGGAGGGGGCCGAGGAACTGCTCGCGCAGTGGCGGCTGGCCGGGCGCAGCCAGTCCCTCCTGAGCATGTACACGCACGACGACCTGGTTCCCGTGGTGCGGGGGTACGGCATCGAGAGTCACTTCCTGCGGGTCGACGGGCGCACCGGCCCGTCCGGGGGCAGCAAGGCCCACTACATGGAGCGGCACATCGCCGCGCTGGGCGGGGACGGCATATCCCCCGAACGCACGGTGGTCATCGGTGACGCCGTGGACGACGCGGTGGCCGCCGCCCATGTCGGAGCCAGGGCCGTCCTGTACACGGGCGGGTCGCACAGCAGGGCCAGCCTGGAGGCGGCCGGGGTGCCGGTGGTGGACAGCCTCGCCGAGGCCGCGCGGCTCGCCGAGGAACTGGCCGGATAGCGACCACGGACCGGGACGGGGCGGTACGGGCCGGGGTCGGGCGGGGTGCACGGGACCCGTACGGGGGCACCAGACCAGACCGGGGCGCCGGGCGGGACGAGTCGGCACGGGACGATCGGGCCGGACGGGACGGCACGGCCCCGCCCGGCCGAGTCGCGTCACCCGTTCGGCCGTAGCGGTTCAAGTCCGTACGGTTCCGGGGACCGGACAGCGGCCGGGAGGCCGGGCGGGCGCTGAGAAGCCGGGCGGTCGGTGGGGCCGGGCGGCCCCGGAGAGGCCGGGCAGCGACCGGAGGGCCGTACGGCCGCCGGGGGGCCAGGAAGCGACCGGGAAACGAGGAGGTGGCCGAGGGGTCAGGCGGTGACCGGGGCCTTGGCGCGCAGCACCTTCAGGAATTCGCGCATCCACGCAGAGTGGTCCGGCCAGGCCCGGGAGGAGACCAGCGTGCCGTCGACCACCGCCTCGTGGTCCTCGAAGGCGGCGCCCGCCGTCTGCATGTCGGGCTCCAGGGCCGGATAGGCGGTGACCCGCCGTCCGGCCAGCGCGCCGACCGCCGCCGTCATCAGCGGGCCGTGGCAGATCTGGGCCACCGGCCGGTCCGAGTCGAAGAAGGCCTTGACGATCTTGCGGAGCTCCCCGTCGTTGCGCAGGTACTCCGGTGCCCGGCCGCCCGGCACGACCAGCGCCACGTACTCCCCGGGGTCCACCTCGGAGAAGGCCAGGTCGGCGGGCCAGGTGTAGCCGGGCTTCTCGGTGTACGTGTCGAAGCCGGGCTCGAAGTCGTGGACCACGAACCGGAGGATCTTGCGGGCGGGGGCGGCGATGTGGACGTCGTAACCCTCCTCGCGCAGCCTCTGGTAGGGGTAGAGGACCTCCAGCGACTCGGCGGCGTCGCCGGTGACGATCAGGATCTTCGGTGCCATGACGGGGCTCCTGCGGTTCGTCGGCCTGTTCCGTGTGCCTGCGCGTGCACGTGCCTGTGCGTAGGCGCGTGTACCCAGAGTGCGGCAACACGGGTCCGCGCGCTGTCCAGAGTGTCAAAGTTCCGGCTCATCTTTTTACACAAACGGCTCGTGACGGTCACCGGGGCGGGCGATATAGCCTGGACCCCGTGATCAGCGCGATATGCCTCGGGGGCATCGAAGCCCCCGGCCTGCGCCCGGAGTGCCACCGCACCCGGGCCGTCGCTGATTCCCGCCGCACGGACCGACTGTCAAAAATGGCCAATATGGTCCCGGGCATCTCTCATAGCGACATAGCGTCGATCCCGACCGGATACCCCGCGTCGTGGCGGTACGTCGCTTTTCTCACCTACGTCACGCAACGGCGCGCGACAGGAGTCAGAGGACATGCAGACCAAGCTGGACGAAGCCAAGGCCGAGCTGCTCGAACGGGCCGCCAAGGTAGCTGACAACAGTCCGGGTGGTGGTGTCGGCGGGCCGGGCGGGAGCTCCCGGGTCCGTGTCGCGGGCACCGGGGACGCGCAGGAACGTCCCGGGCAGGACGTACTCCTCTCCTACCTCCAGCGTTACTACCTGCACACCGCTCCCGAGGACATCACGGGCCGCGACCCGGTGGACGTCTTCGGCGCCGCCTCGTCCCACTACCGCCTCGCCGAGACGCGCCCGCAGGGCACGGCGAACGTCCGGGTGCACACCCCGACGGTCGAGGAGAACGGCTGGACGTGCAGTCACACGGTCGTCGAGGTCGTCACCGACGACATGCCGTTCCTGGTCGACTCCGTCACCAACGAGCTGTCCCGGCAGGGGCGCGGCATCCACGTCGTGATCCACCCGCAGGTCGTCGTACGCCGTGACGTCACCGGCAAGCTCATCGAGGTCCTCACCGAGGGTGACGGCGTCACCGCGAGCCGCAAGGGCACCAAGGAAGCGAAGGCGGCGCTGCCGCACGACGCGCTCGTCGAGTCCTGGATCCACGTCGAGATCGACCGCGAGACCGACCGCGCCGACCTCCAGCAGATCGCCGCCGACCTGCTCCGTGTCCTGTCCGACGTACGGGAGACCGTCGAGGACTGGGAGAAGATGCGCGAGGCCGCGCTGCGCATCGCCGACGACCTGCCCGGCGAGCCGCTCGACGGCCTCGGCGACGACGAGGTGAACGAGGCCCGGGAGCTGCTGCGCTGGCTCGCCGCCGACCACTTCACCTTCCTGGGCTACCGCGAGTACGAGCTGAAGGACACCGACGCGCTGGCCGCCGTCCCCGGCACCGGCCTCGGCATCCTGCGCTCCGACCCGCACCACAGCGTCGACGAGGCCCACCCGGTCAGCCCCTCCTTCGACCGGCTGCCCGCCGACGCCCGCGCCAAGGCCCGCGAGCGCAAGCTGCTCGTCCTCACCAAGGCCAACAGCCGTTCCACGGTCCACCGCCCCAGCTACCTCGACTACGTCGGGGTGAAGAAGTTCGACGCGGACGGCAACGTCATCGGCGAGCGCCGCTTCCTCGGGCTGTTCTCCTCCGCCGCCTACACCGAGTCCGTGCGCCGGGTGCCCGTCATCCGCCGCAAGGTCGCCGAGGTGCTGGACGGCGCGGGCTTCTCGCCCAACAGCCACGACGGCCGCGACCTGCTCCAGATCCTGGAGACCTACCCCCGCGACGATCTCTTCCAGACGCCCGTCGACCAGCTGCGCTCCGTCGTCACCTCCGTGCTGTACCTCCAGGAGCGCCGGCGCCTGCGGCTCTACCTGCGCCAGGACGAGTACGGCCGCTACTACTCCGCGATCGTCTACCTGCCGCGCGACCGCTACACCACCGGCGTGCGCCTGCGCCTGATCGACATCCTCAAGGAGGAGCTGGGCGGCACCAGCGTCGACTTCACCGCCTGGAACACCGAGTCGATCCTCTCCCGGCTGCACTTCGTCGTCCGGGTCGCCCCCGGCACCGAGCTGCCCGACCTCACCGACGCCGAGGCCGACCGCATCGAGGCCCGGCTCGTCGAGGCCGCCCGCTCCTGGGCCGACGGCTTCCAGGAGGCGCTGGGCGCCGAGTGCGGCGAGGAGCGCGCCGCCGAGCTGCTCCGCCAGTACGGCCACTCCTTCCCCGAGGGCTACAAGGCCGACCACACCCCGCGCGCCGCGGTGGCCGACCTCGTCCACCTCGAAGCGCTCAAGAAGGACGGCAAGGACTTCGCCCTCAGCCTGTACGAGCCGGTCGGCGCGGGCCCCGGCGAGCGCCGCTTCAAGATCTACCGGACCGGCGAGCAGGTCTCCCTCTCCGCCGTGCTCCCGGCCCTCCAGCGCCTCGGCGTCGAGGTCGTCGACGAGCGCCCGTACGAACTGCGCACCGCGGACCGCACGCACGCCTGGATCTACGACTTCGGGCTCCGGATGCCGCAGACCGGCGGCAACGGCGGTTACCTCGCCGACGACGCCCGCGACCGCTTCCAGGACGCCTTCGCCGCCGTGTGGACCGGCGAGGCCGAGAACGACGGCTTCAACACGCTGGTCCTGGGCGCCGGGCTGACCTGGCGCCAGGCGATGGTGCTGCGCGCCTACGCGAAGTACCTGCGCCAGGCCGGCTCCACGTTCAGCCAGGACTACATGGAGAGCACGCTCCGCAACAACGTGCACACCACCCGGCTGCTGGTCTCGCTCTTCGAGGCCCGGATGTCCCCGGAGCGGCAGAACGCCGGCACCGAGCTGACCGACGGCCTCCTGGAGGAGCTGGACGGCGCGCTGGACCAGGTCGCCTCGCTCGACGAGGACCGCATCCTGCGCTCCTTCCTCACCGTCATCAAGGCCACCCTGCGCACCAACTTCTTCCAGCTGGACGAGGACGGCAAGCCGCACGGGTACGTCTCGATGAAGTTCGACCCGCAGTCCATCCCGGACCTCCCGGCGCCCCGTCCCGCCTTCGAGATCTGGGTCTACTCGCCGCGCGTCGAGGGCGTGCACCTGCGCTTCGGCAAGGTCGCCCGAGGCGGCCTGCGCTGGTCGGACCGGCGCGAGGACTTCCGTACCGAGATCCTCGGCCTGGTCAAGGCGCAGATGGTGAAGAACACCGTCATCGTGCCGGTCGGCGCCAAGGGCGGGTTCGTCGCCAAGCGGCTCCCGGACCCGGCCGTCGACCGCGACGCCTGGATGGCCGAGGGCATCGCCTCGTACCGCACCTTCATCTCGGCGCTGCTCGACATCACCGACAACATGGTGGCCGGTGAGGTCGTACCGCCCAAGGACGTCGTCCGGCACGACGAGGACGACACCTACCTGGTCGTCGCCGCCGACAAGGGCACCGCGAGCTTCTCCGACATCGCCAACGAGGTCGCCGTCGGCTACGGCTTCTGGCTCGGCGACGCCTTCGCCTCCGGCGGCTCGGCCGGTTACGACCACAAGGGCATGGGCATCACCGCCCGCGGCGCCTGGGAGTCCGTCAAGCGGCACTTCCGCGAGCTGGGCCACGACACCCAGACCGAGGACTTCACCGTCGTCGGCGTCGGCGACATGTCCGGTGACGTGTTCGGCAACGGCATGTTGCTCTCGGAGCACATCCGCCTGGTCGCCGCCTTCGACCACCGGCACATCTTCCTCGACCCCACCCCGGACGCCGCCACCTCCTACGCCGAGCGGCGCCGTCTCTTCGAGCTGCCCCGCAGCTCCTGGGCCGACTACGACAAGGACCTGCTCTCCGCGGGCGGCGGCATCCACCCGCGTACCGCCAAGTCGATCCCGGTCAACGCCCACATCCGCGAGGCGCTCGGCATCGAGCCGGGAGTCACCAAGATGACCCCCGCCGACCTGATGCAGACCATCCTCAAGGCCCCCGTGGACCTGGTGTGGAACGGCGGCATCGGTACGTACATCAAGTCCTCCGCCGAGTCGAACGCGGACGTCGGCGACAAGGCCAACGACCCGATCCGCGTCAACGGCGAGGACCTGCGGGCCAAGGTCGTCGGCGAGGGCGGAAACCTCGGCGCCACCCAGCTCGGCCGGATCGAGTTCGCCCGCGGCGGCGGCCGGATCAACACCGACGCGATCGACAACAGCGCCGGTGTGGACACCTCCGACCACGAGGTGAACATCAAGATCCTGCTCAACGGCCTGGTCCGGGACGGCGACATGACCGTCAAGCAGCGCAACAAGCTGCTCGCCGACATGACCGACGAGATCGGCCGCCTGGTGCTGCGCAACAACTACGCGCAGAACGTGGCGCTCGCCAACGGCACCTTCGAGTCCGCCTCGCTGCTCCACGCCCACCAGCGCTTCATGCGCCGCCTGGGCCGGGACGGCGACCTCGACCGCGGCCTGGAGTTCCTGCCCAACGACCGGCAGATCCGTGAACTGCTCAACGGCGGCAAGGGGCTCAGCCAGCCCGAGCTGGCCGTGCTGCTCGCGTACACGAAGATCACCGCGGCCCGCGAGCTGATCCGGACCAGCCTGCCGGACGACCCGCGCCTCCAGCAGCTGCTGCACGCCTACTTCCCCGCTCAACTGCGCGAGCAGTTCCCCGAGGCGGTCGACGGGCACGCGCTGCGCCGCGAGATCATCACCACCGTCCTGGTCAACGACACCGTGAACAGCGGCGGTTCGACCTTCCTGCACCGGCTGCGGGAAGAGACCGGCGCCTCGATCGAGGAGATCGTCCGGGCGCAGTTCGCGGCCCGCAAGATCTTCGGCCTCGGCCAGGTCTGGGACGCCGTCGAGGCGCTCGACAACAAGGTCGCCGCCGATGTGCAGACCCGCATCCGGCTGCACTCCCGCCGGCTCGTCGAGCGCGGAACGCGCTGGCTGCTCGGCAACCGGCCGCAGCCGCTGGAGATCGCCGAGACGATCGACTTCTTCAAGGCGGGCGTCGACCAGGTCTGGGCCGAGCTGCCCAAGATGCTGAAGGGCGCCGACCTGGAGTGGTACGAGTCGATCCTGGCGGAGCTCGGCGAGGCGGGCGTCCCGGACGAGCTGGCCCAGCGGGTCGCCGGATTCTCCTCCGCCTTCCCGGCGCTGGACATCGTGGCGATCGCGGACCGCACGGGCAAGGACCCGCTCGCCGTCGCCGAGGTGTACTACGACCTCGCGGACCGGCTGGGCATCACCCAGCTGATGGACCGGATCATCGAGCTGCCGCGGTCCGACCGCTGGCAGTCCATGGCCCGCGCCTCCATCCGTGAGGACCTGTACGCCGCGCACGCCGCCCTCACCGCGGACGTGCTGTCGGTGGGCAACGGCACCTCGACGCCCGAGGAGCGGTTCGAGGACTGGGAGGGGAAGAACGCGGCGATCCTGACCCGTTCGCGCTCCACCCTGGAGGAGATCCGGAGCTCGGACGCCTTCGACCTGGCGAACCTGTCGGTCGCGATGCGGACGATGCGCACGCTGCTGCGCACGCACGGCTGATATCGCAGGAGGGGCGGCC